>CAMDPE010000008.1 GCA_945903795.1 Lutibacter flavus
CTAATGAACTTTTTCCCAACCCTTAAATCTCTAATCTCTTTCCGATCATCAATCGCTAGCGGGGTGCAAATGTAGAAACTTTTATTTAATAAACTAATTAAATTTAATCTTTTTTTTAACGCTTTCTTTACACTAACCTAATGAACTTATACCAATACCTTTCCTTATTAGCGGTGGCAAATGTAATCCCTTTTATCTTTCCTAAACAACTTTTTTTGCCCTTTTTTTGAAGAAAAAAACAAGTGTTTGAAACCAAGCTGTTTACATCGTGAAAAATAAAATATAAATTTGCTTTTTTATAAATGCGGGATACTAAAGTAAGAGAATTATTTCAATTGTGCAAGAATAAAATTTAATTATTTGCCCTTTTTCTTTGTAGGTCTTGGTGCAATAATCCAACTTGTGCCCAATTCATAATAGTCAAATTCGACTTTTGATGCTTGACGCTGCAAAATTCCATCAGTAAAAGCACGCTGTAAAACATCTTCAATTATAAAATCGTTCTTGTTATGCAAGGGGTCATATTTATCTTTTAATGACAATTTAAACATATTTGCTGTGGCGTTATACCAAAATGCTTTCCAGCCACTGCGGTAATCTTTAACCAAATCATAGGCAGTATGGCCAGTTTGCCTGTGCATTAATTTTATTAAGATCTCTCCTTCTGTTCTTGTTAATTTTTTTAACTGGTCGGTAAATTCACCTTCCATATAATTTTGAATTACTTTTATATATTCCTTTTTCTTCCTTTTAGATTTTATTTTATCTAACCTTTCATTCAAAGTTTCAAGCCTGTCAGCAGCCAATTTGGCATACGGATAGGCTTTCAAAGTTTTTTTTCGATACCATAAATAATAGCGACGGTCATAGTCTGTTTTAAATTTTAATGTTTTTAATAAGAAAATTTCATCCAACTCTATTAATAATGTATCACCTTCAAAAATAGTGTAGCGCTCGAGTAAAGGAATAGAATCCTTTTCTTCTTGCGCAAAAAGAATTAAACCTAATAATAGGATAGGCAAAAACAAAAACTTTTTAACTTTATTTTTCATCAATTAATATGCTTATCAAAAAGAGTTCCAAAATTACAACATTCAAAAAAATATTTCATAGGTCTCTTGCTGTTTTTTTAAAAGTAATATGAGATATAAATTGTAGCCATAAATAACATTTTACTATCTTGCGTTTGCAAAAAATGTATATAATTATGAGCAAAACTATATTAAATAAGAAATCAATCGACTTTTTAGAAAGGTATTTGAACAACGCCTCACCTACCGGTTATGAAAGTGAAGGCCAAAAAATTTGGATGGATTATTTAAAGCCTTATGTTGATACCTTTATTACTGACAGTTATGGTACGGCTGTGGGTGTCATAAATCCAGAGGCGAAATTTAAAGTGGTAATTGAAGGCCACGCCGATGAAATTTCCTGGTATGTAAACTATATTACTCCAGAAGGATTAATTTATGTGATTAGAAATGGCGGAAGCGACCACCAAATTGCACCTTCAAAGATTGTAAATATTCACACAAAAAAAGGCATCGTAAAAGGCGTATTCGGCTGGCCAGCTATTCACACCCGAGATAAAGGTAAAGAAGAAGCGCCGCAACTGGACAATATTTTTATTGATACTGGTTGTAAAAAGAAAGAAGAAGTTGAAGCTTTGGGTGTTCATGTAGGTTGTGTAATTACTTATCCCGACACCTTCTTTATATTAAATAAAAACAATTTTGTTTGCAGGGCGCTTGATAACAGAATGGGTGGCTTTATGATTGCCCAAGTAGCTCGATTGCTAAAAGAAAATAAAAAAACACTTCCTTTTGGGTTATATATCACAAACTCGGTTCAGGAAGAAATTGGGCTGCGAGGTGCAGAAATGATTACGCAAACCATCAAACCTGATATTGCAATTATTACCGATGTATGTCACGATACCTCAACGCCAATGATTGACAAAAAGAAAGAAGGCGAAACACTTTCTGGTGCAGGGCCTGTGATTAGCTATGCGCCTGCTGTTCAGCATAATTTACGTGAATTGATTGTGAACACGGCCATAGCGCAAAATATTCCTTTTCAAAGAATGGCTTCTTCAAGAGCTACAGGCACAGACACCGATGCATTTGCCTACAGCAATGGCGGCGTTCCTTCAGCCTTAATTTCTTTGGCTTTGCGTTATATGCACACCACCGTAGAAATGGTTCATAAAGATGATGTTGAAAACGTTATTAAATTGATTTATGAAACCTTGCTTTCTATTGAAGAAGGCGAAACATTCAGCTATTTTAAATAGATGATATTATTTGGACCATTATTGGCAATTGGCAGGCTGTTTCTATTTATAATGGTTGCTGTATTCTTCTTTTGTTTATTGCTGGTAATTAGTGTGTTTTATAAAAGCAAAGAAAAAAAATTAGAGCGCGGCATTTTGCTTAGGCGATTTGCCATTAGGATTTTACACCCAATTTTAGGGTCGAAAATAACGGTTTATGGCAAAGAGCCAATAGATACTGGTTTAATTGTTTCAAACCACAGAAGTTATTTTGATGCGATGGTTATTTTAAAAAACTTACTAGCTTCTCCTGTTGGAAAAAAGGAAGTCGAATCTTGGCCGTTAATTGGAAGCGTTACAAAAACAACGGGAGTCATCTTTGTAAATAGGGAAGAGAAATCAAGCAGAACACAAACGCTGAAAGAAGTTCGGGTAGTTTTAGAAAATGGTTTTTCGATATTTATTGCACCGGAAGGCACCACGCATATCAACCCAACTACCATTGATTTTAGACCCGGAACCTTTGTTTTAGCAGCAGAATTAGGTATCCCTGTGATGCCTGTGGCGATAGATTATAAAAATATGGATGATGCATGGATTGGCAATGATACTTTTATTCCGCATTTTTTAAAATGTTTCAGTAAATGGCGGACTGAGATTAAGGTAAGTTATTTAGAACCTATATTTTCTGACAATGTGGAGGAATTAATTTCCTTGTCGAAAAACCAAATCGACCAGGAATTGCTAAGGTTTAGAAAAGACTGGAATTCAATTAATTAGTTTATTTAGCAATATATCTCATCAATAATGAAAAATACTATTTCTGAAAGAATTTCTGATTTTTTAAAAAATTATCCACCTTTTAACTTAATTTCTACCGCAACTTTGTTGGAAGTTTCACAAAATGTGGAAATTCAGTATTTTGAAAAAGATCAAATTATTTTCAGTCAGAATGACAATCCGCACGAATATTTTTACATAATTTATCAGGGATCCGTAAGACTTTACCGATTTGTTGAAAACGAAAAACATATTCTTGACATTTGTGATGAAGGCGATTTGTTTGGTTTAAGGCCGCTCATTATGAACGAGAATTATGTAATGGGCGCTTCGGCAAATGAAGAAACTATTTTATACGGAATTCCTATTGCATTGTTTCATGACATAATTTTAAACTATCCAAAAGTTAGCCAGTTTTTAATTGCAAGTTTTGCCACAAATACCCGTGAACCATTTTCTGAAAAGCATAAAGGCAAATTATTTGCCAATATTTCCGCCATTCAAAAAATTGAACATGGCTTTTCCGAAATACAATCTGCAAATTATAATAAAAACCCAATTACTTGTTCTCCAGACACATCGGTGCAAACTGCTTGTCTCATTATGACAAAAAACATAATTAATTCTATCATCATTACAGACAATAATATGCCAATTGGGATCATAACCGATAAAGACATCAAAACAAAAATAGGTACCGGACTCTATAAAATCAACAATAAAGTGAGTGATATTATGACCAGCCCTGTTGTCACTTTTCAACAAAACATTTCAGTTGCCGAAGCACAAATAAAGCTATTGAAACATAAAGTTTCCCATTTATGCATTACCAAAGATGGCACTAATAAGTCTGAAATAGTTGGTGTTTTAACGCAACAAGACTTAATATTAACTCAGGGTAATAGTCCATCATTGCTTATTAAGGAAATTAAAAATGCCAAAGATGCCGAAACGCTGAAACATATTAGAACAAAAGCATCTGATTTAACCAAAGGCTATCTTGAGCAGGAAATCCCAATTTATTTTGTGACAAAAGTTATCTCTGAAATAAATACAGCCATCACAAAAAAAACGATCCGATTGTCTGTTTTGGAAATCGGTAAAGAACCTCCTGTAAAATTTTCGTGGCTTGCTTTGGGAAGCCAAGGAAGAAAGGAGCAGTTATTAATGACAGACCAAGACAATGCGTTGGTCTTTGAAAATGTTGCTCCCGCAGATTATAACAGGGTAAAAAATTACTTTTTAGAATTGGCAGAAAAAGTAACTCAAAAACTAAATATTGTTGGTTTTGATTATTGCCCGGCCAATATTATGGCAAGTAATCAAAAATGGTGCATCTCTTTGGAAGAATGGGAACAACAATTTGAGGAATGGATAACCGATCCAATCCCGTAAAAAATACTGTTAAGCATCATCTTTTTTGATTTTGAGTTGGTTTATGGTGATGAAACACTTTACACAAGAATGTCTGAAAGCGTTTTTAAAACTATTGAAAAAAACCAGATATTTTTAAGTTTTTTAGGCAAGGTAACTTTAGACAATCCGCCTCCTTTAGGGTTTTTTAAACAGTTTTTGGTTGAGCAGGATGGCGAAAACAAAGACAGTTTTGATATCAAAAGCAGGGCAATCAGACCTTTAGTGGATGCCGCCAGAATTTTATCATTACATCATAACTTAAGGGTGAACAACACCATTGCACGTTATGAAAAACTGATGGAAATTGAACCACAAAACAGGGATTTGTTTGAATCTTGCGCCAATGCGTTTAAAATTTTATTACAATTTAGAACTTCTCAAGGCTTGGCCAATAATGACAATGGTAAATTTGTTGACATCAACAGCCTAAATAAGGCCGACAGATTGAAATTAAAAAGTTGTTTTAAACCGATAAAAAATGTGCAGGAAGCGATAAAATTGCGTTTTAGAACGTCTCAAATTCCACAAATATGATCAGGTTTTTCAAAAAGAAGCAAACACCGAAATATTGGGATGATCACATTTATAAGGTGCGAAACAGCAAGAAATATGCAAATTTTGAAAACATCCGATTTGTGGCGCTAGATACCGAAACTACTGGGTTTGATTATGAAAATGACAGAATTCTTTGCATTGGGGCAGTCGCCATCAAAAATAATAAAATATTAGTTTCAGATTCCATAGAAATCTACGTAAAACAAGATGTTTTCAATAAAGAAACTGTAAAAATTCACGGCATCAGAAAAGATGGAAATGAGACTAAATTCAGTGAAGAAGAGGCCATCATTAAATTTATTGACTATTTGGACGATGCTGTTATTGTGGCGCATCATACAGCTTTCGACATAAATATGATCAATATGGCATTAAAACGTTTAAAAATTGGCCCAATAGAATCTAAACAACTAGACACCAATTACATCCACAAAAAAATTGCAAAAACAGATACCTATAAAAAAATCTTCAGTCTGGAAGAATTGTGCGAAATTTATAATGTAAAAATGCACGATCGGCATACTGCTTTGGGTGATGCATTAATTACTGCTTATTTATTTCTTAAACAAACAGCCAAATACAAAAAAAACAACGCATTAAACTTGCTCGATTTAATAAATACCAACTACAATCTTATCAAATAATAACGCTTTTATAAACCCATAAAATTTTGTAACTTTAAAGATTAACACTGTTACTGTTTTTATGAAAAATACCATTGCTGAACGAATTTACGATTTCCTTAAAAACTTCCCTCCTTTTGATGTTTTAGAGAAAGATCAGCTCTTTAAAATTGCCTCAAATGTGAAGGTAACTTATATTGAAAAAGACAATTTTGTTTTTAAACAGGATGAAAATCCGCACGAATATTTTTATGTGGTAAAAGATGGTGCAATTGGTTTGTACAGAAGCATGGATCATGAACAAATTTTGGTTGATATTTGTGATGAAGGAGATATTTTTGGACTTAGACCATTGATTCAAAATGATTTGTACCTAATGAGTGCCAAAGCAAAT
The DNA here is from genome assembly GCA_945903795.1 of Lutibacter flavus. Lineage (GTDB taxonomy): Bacteria > Bacteroidota > Bacteroidia > Flavobacteriales > Flavobacteriaceae > Lutibacter > Lutibacter flavus_A. The sequence goes on from CAMDPE010000008.1 coordinate 6,041, forward strand.
GAAGAATCTATTTTGTATGCTGTTTCGGTAGAAATACTGAAAGAAATTATTGAAACCAACGACAAAGTAAAAAAATTTTTAATTGCGAGTTTCTCTTCAAACATTAAAACACCTTATGCAAAAGGAACAAATGGGCAACTCTTTGCAAATATAGAAATGCTGCAAACTTCGAATACCAGTTTTATGGAGATTCAAAGTGCAGAATTCAGCAAGAAACCGATAACCACCTTAAAAACTTCCACCATAAAAGAAGCGGCTCAAATAATGAGCGAAAAGCGTGTAGGTTCAATACTAATTGTGGAAAACAGAAATCCAATTGGCATAATAACTGATAAAGACTTGCGCTCAAAAATTGCTACAGGTTTGGTCTCTATAGACGAAAGCGTCACAGCAATTATGTCCTCACCGGTAAAAACTTTTAAGCAAAAAATTACGGTGGCTGAAGCACAAATTGCCATGATAAAAAATAAAATTACGCATTTGTGCATTACCAAAGACGGCACAAATAAAACAGAATTAATTGGGGTCATGTCTGAACATGACATTGTGGTTTTACACGGAAACAATCCATCATTACTCATAAAAAAAGCATATAGGGCAAAAGATGTAAATGCCCTGAAATTTATACGAGAAAAAGCATCTGATTTACTCCAAGGATATATTGAACAAGATATTCCAATCACATTTATCTCAAAAATTATTTCTGAAATAAATGAAGCCATCACCATAAAAACCATTGAACTTTCTTTAGAAGAAATGGACAAAAAGCCACCTGTTAAATTTGGCTGGATTGCTTTGGGAAGCCAAGGAAGAAAAGAACAATTGCTCATGACAGATCAAGACAATGCGCTCGTTTTTGAGGATGTATCATTAGAAAAATACCAGCCAACAAAACAATATTTTTTGCAACTTTCAAAAAAAATTACCGAAAAACTAAATGTTATAGGTTTTGAATATTGCCCAGCAGATATGATGGCAAACAACCCAAAATGGTGTTTATCTTTAACTGAATGGAAAAACCAGTTTGATACTTGGATAAAATCACCTACAGAAGATGCCATTATGATGTGCACCATATTTTTTGACTATGACTTGGTTTATGGAGAAAAAAAGTTGGTGAATGCAATGTCCGACAGTATTTATGAATCTATAAAATCTTTTGAAATATTCTTGAATTTTTTGGGAAGAAATGCACTCAGAAATCCTCCGCCCATTGGCTTTTTTAGACAGTTTTTGGTAGAAAATGATGGTGCGCACAAAGATCAATTCGACTTAAAAAGCAGGGCTTTAATGCCTTTGGTAGATGCCGCCCGGTTGTTAACGCTTTCTCACAATATTAAAGATAAGAACAACACTGTTTCCAGATATAAAAAATTAATGAAAATTGAACCAAAAAATCAGGATTTATATTTATCATGCATCGATTCCTTTAATATCTTACTGCAATTCAGAACACAACAAGGTCTGAAAAATAACGATTCAGGAAGATATGTTGACCTTAATAATTTAAATAAATTTGAAAAATTAAAATTAAAAGGATGCTTTAAACCCATTAGAGATGTTCAGGAGCTATTGAATATTAGGTATAATTTAGCCCAAATGATGTGATGATTTCTTGGTTCAAACATAATAATTATCCGGAATTTTGGAAGCAATATTCAAAAGAATTCAAACAAAAGCAGCCAAAAAATATTGAAAATACACGATTTGTAGTTTTTGATACAGAAACTACTGGTTTGGATATTGCCAATGACAGAATATTATCCATTGGCGCCATTGGTATTTATAACAATATTATTGATGTTTATGATGGTTTTGAAATCTATTTAAAACAAGATGCTTTTAAAGCCGAAACGGTAGAAATTCATGGAATCTTAAAAGAAGGTAAACTAACTAAAATTAGCGAAGCTGAAGCAATGGAAAATTTTATTGCTTATTTGGGAAACTCCGTTTTGGTGGCGCACCATACTGCTTTTGACATTGAAATGATTAATGCCGCCCTAAAAAGATTAAAACTGCCTAAACTAAAAAACAAAACCATTGATACTGGTATTTTATATAAAAAACTGGAAGGTAAAAAAGATGCTCATTTTAATTTAGATGTGTTGTGCAAAGAATTCAACATCCCAAAACACGACAGACATACTGCAGCTGGAGATGCTTTTATCACCGCTTTGCTTTTTCTTAAAATTATTTCAAAATTGAAGAAAGAGCGCAACCTGCATTATTCTGATTTGTTTAGGGTTTCTGGCAAAGAAGGATTAATGTAAAAAAAACGCCCTCAATAATTGAGAGCGTTTTTCACTTAAAGGTTTGGTCAATATTATTTAACCAATGATCCTTCCATAATGGCTTCTACAACCTCCGGATTTAACAAAGTGGTAATATCACCCATATTTGAGGTTTCATTTTCGGCAATTTTACGTAAAATACGTCTCATAATTTTTCCCGAACGTGTTTTTGGCAAACCTGGAACGAATTGGATTTTATCCAATTTTGCGATCGGCCCAATGGTACGACCAATTAAATCATTGATTTCTTTTCTTAAAGCATCTGGATTCTCTGGAATTTCATAAACAATTACATAAGCATACAATGCATTTCCTTTAATATTATGAGGGAATCCAACAATGGCAGACTCAACCACATTATTGTGCTCATTAATGATATTTTCAATTGGAGCAGTACCTAAATTATGTCCAGAAACAATGACTACATCATCTACCCTGCCTGTAATTCTATAATTTCCTTCCAAATCCCTAAAAGCACCATCGCCTGTAAAATATTTCCCAGGGAATGCAGAAAAATAGGTTTCTTTATAGCGTTTGTGATCTCCGTAAATGGTTCTTGCCATGGATGGCCAAGGATATTTAATGCACAATCTTCCCTCAGATGGATTTGTATTTTGCTCATTTCCTTGTTCATCGACCAAACAAGGTTGCACTCCTGGCATTGGCCGAGTTGCAAATGTTGGTTTTGCAGGTGTAACGCCTGCCAATGGAGAAATCATAATACTTCCTGTTTCTGTTTGCCACCAAGTGTCAACAATTGGTGATTTTTGTTTGCCAATTTTTTCATCGTACCAGTGCCAAGCTTCTTCATTAATTGGTTCCCCAACAGTTCCCAAAACTTTTATGGAACTTAAATCATTTCTTTGGGTCATTTCATTTCCCTGTGCCGCCAATGCCCTAATAGCCGTTGGCGCAGTATAAAATTGGTTGACCTTGTACTTTTCAACAATTTGCCAGAAACGACTATAATCTGGATACGAAGGAATTCCTTCAAACATTAAGGTAGTTGCTCCAACAGATAATGGACCATAAACTATATAAGAATGACCGGTGATCCAGCCAACATCAGCAGTACAGAAATATACATCGCCGTGCTCATATTGGAATACATTTTTGAAACTATGCGCTGTTTGCACCATATAACCCGCACAAGTATGCACCATTCCTTTTGGTTTTCCTGTTGAGCCGGAAGTGTACAATATAAACAACATATCTTCTGCATCCATAACTTCAGCCGGACAATAGGCCTCAGCTTTCGCTAATTCTTCATGCCACCAAACATCACGACCTTCTTTCATGACAACTTTACCATTAACTCTATTTAATACAATTGAGGTTTCAATAGTTGGACAAGTTTCAAGGGCTTCATCAACAATCACTTTAAAATCAACTGCCTTATTACCTCTAAAAACACCATCTGAAGTCAATAATAATTTACATTCTGCATCGTTAATTCTAGTTGAAAGTGCCACTGCTGAAAATCCTGCAAATACTACAGAATGTACAGCGCCAATTCGTGCACAAGCCAATAAGGAAATGGCCAATTCCGGCACCATTGGCATATAAATACAAACTTTGTCTCCCTTAACTACACCATTTTTTTTAAGCACATTGGCAAATTTACATACTTCAGCGTGCAATTCATTATAGGTTAAAATTCTATTGTCTTCATCTGGATTATTAGGTTCCCAAATAATGGCTGTATCTTCCCCTCTTTTTTCCAAATGACGATCCAAACAGTTTTCGGTAATATTTAACTTAGCACCTTTAAACCATTCAAATGTTGGTGTTTCCCAGTTGTACTCCAACACTTTATCCCATTTTTTACGCCAAGTAAAAGTCTCAGCTATTTGAGCCCAATAACCTTCAGGATCATTCACACTGTGTTGGTAAGATTTATAATATTTTATAAATGAATCTATACGTAAATCGGCAAGAGTTTGTTTTTCTTCTTCAGTGGCATGTTCAAATATTCCAACTTTAAAAAGTTTGAATTCGTGGATAATTTCTTCAATAATTTCAGGATCATCAATGGTTGACGGAATCGTATATTCAACACCATCAGCCATATTTCGTAATAATTTACGAAGGATTTTCCCTGAACGCGTTTTTGGCAAACGCTTCACCACCAATACCCTTTTTAATGAGGCAACAGGTCCAATTATTTTTCTGACATCTTGCACTATATTGTATTCCAACTCAAAGCTAGACACATAATCACCCGATTTTATCACCACCAATGCTAAAGGAACTTGTCCTTTTAACTGATCTTCAATACCCAAAACAGCACATTCAGCAACTGACTTATTTGAAGAAACAATTTCTTCCATTTCCGCAGTTGACAATCGGTGACCTGAAACATTGATTACATCATCTACGCGACCTGTAATAAAAACATAACCATCCTCATCAATATAACCACCATCACCAGTAAAATAATATCCTTCAAATCGCTTTAAATAACCTTCCCTAAATCGTTCTGTATTTCCCCAAATATTAAGCAAATTTCCTGGAGGTAACGGCAATTTAACAGCGACCAATCCTTCTTCATTTGCTTCAAGCTGCTTACCGTCATTACTTAAAATTTGAATATCATAACCACTTACCGGTTTTGTTGAGGATCCTGGTTTTATTGGCAATACTTCAACGCCCATCATATTTGAAACCATTGGCCAACCAGATTCTGTTTGCCACCAATGATCAATCACCGGAATTTTTAAGTTTTCTTCCAACCAATGCAAGGTCGCTGCATCACAGCGTTCTCCCGCTAAAAATTGATATTTTAAACAACTTAAATCGTACATTTTCAGCAACTCACCATCAGGATCTTCTTTTTTAATTGCTCTGATTGCCGTAGGAGCGGTAAACATTACCTTTACATTATTTTCACTAATAATTCTCCAAAAAGTACTTGCATCTGGTGTTTTTATCGGTTTTCCTTCAAAAATAATAGTGGTGTTTCTGTTTATAAGTGGCCCGTAAACAATATAACTGTGGCCAACAACCCATCCAACATCAGATGCTGCCCAAAAAGTATCGCCTTCTTCAACTCCATAAATATTTTTCATCGAATATTTCAACGCTGTTGCATAACCGCCAGTATCTCTTAAAATACCTTTTGGTTTTCCCGTAGTTCCTGAAGTATATAAAATATATAAAGGATCCGTTGAATCCATCTCAACACAATCTGCTGGTTCAGAAGTTTTTACTAATTTTTTATAACTTACATAGGTTTCCGTTTTAGGATTTATTGCTCCCAAATTACGTTGGTAAACAATAATCTTTTCAACTTTATGAGTAGCTTTTTCCACTGCTTCATCCACCAAAGGTTTGTAGGCAATCAATCGGTCAACTTCCATTCCTGAAGTTGCAGTAATTATCACTTTTGGTTTACAGTCATCAATCCTAATCGCCAATTCATGAGGTGCAAAGCCACCAAAAACAACGGAATGAATGGCACCAATTCTAGCGCAAGCCAACATACTAAATGCTGCATGAGGAATCATTGGCATATAAATAATAACGGTATCGCCTTTTTTTACACCCAAATCACGTAATCCGCCAGCCAAGCGAGAAACCTGTCTTTTAACATCATTAAAAGAATAGTTTATTCGCTGTTGCGTTACGGGCGAATCATAAACAATGGCGGTTTGCTCTCCAAAGCCAGCTTCAACGTGTTTATCAACCGCCAAATAGCAAATGTTTAATTTCCCTCCTTCAAACCAACGATCAAAACCATTTTCATCTTTAGATAATATTGTAGTTGGCTTTTTAAACCACTTTATATTATTGGCTTGTTCTCCCCAAAACGCTTCCGGGTTTTCAATACTGTTTTTGTAATGTTTTTGATAACTCATAATTATTTGTTTTTATTATTAAATAATCCAAACCAAACTGGATTTAAAAATTTTATTTTTATCAATGCCCATAGCACTAATAAGGTAAACAGTCCCATAAAGAGGGAACTTAATGCACTTATTTGAAACAATGATTCTATATATATTCTGCCAAATATGGTAATGATTACATAAATAGTGATCACTATATCCGAAGAGCTATTTCCCAATTTATAATTCATATTTTATATTATTTTTTATTTAAAAGTTCTTTTACTTCTTTTACCAAATTTTTTATGGCAAAAGGTTTTGAAATGTACTTATCAGCACCTAATTGCAGCCCTAATTCTATGTCTGATGCTTTATTTTTTGCTGAAAGAAATATAACTTTAATTTTATTTAAAGTTTCGCTATTTTTTAAATAATTAAGCACCTGATAGCCATCAACATTTGGCATCATAATATCCAATAATATAATATCCGGAATTGAATTTTCAACTATTTCAATGGCTTCTGCTCCATCACGGGCTATGTACACTTGAAAATCTTCTTTCTTAAAAATGTATTCCAGTGACATAACAATGTTAGGCTCATCATCAACTATTAATATCTTTTTCATTTTATGGTCTATTTAATGGTAACGTAAAAGTCAATCTGGCCCCTTGAGAACTTCTGTTTTCTGCCCAAATTTTACCATTGTGGCTTTCAATAATTTGTTTACTGATTGCCAAACCAAGTCCGCTCCCAATTGGTTTTAACAAGGTTTGATTTTTAGATTGATAAAATTTATTGAAAATGGCTATTAATTCATCATTTTCAATTCCTTTCCCATTGTCTTCAACAGATATTTCAACTTTATTCTGATTTACATAGGTTGAAATTTTAACCTCTCCACTTTCTTCATTTGAAAATTTAAAGGCATTCGACAATAAATTGACAATTACTTGTTGAATCCTGTCCTCATCATAAACAACCTCCACGTCATTAATTTCATTCAAATTCATTTTAATTCCTTTATTAATGGCCAATTGCCTAAAAGGATCAATTGATTTTAAAATGGTATTTTTAATCGAATGCTCATTTAAATCCAATTTTTCTTTTCCCGTAGCCAATTTTTCCAAGTCTAAAATGTTATTGATTAACCTGCTCACTCTTTCACTTTCACTTACTATACTCGTTAAAAATTTCTTTTTTGTGGGATTGTCAATTTCATCGTCAGCCAATAATATTTCTGAAAGGGCTCTTATTGAAGTGATTGGCGTTTTTAATTCATGCGCCACTGTGTCGAGAAATTCATCTTTTTGTTTGTCGCGTTCTTTTAATTCGATGTTGGATTCTTTTGCTTTTTGGGTTTCATCCAGAATATTCAATACTTCTGCTAAACTTATTTCTTCTTCTTTTACTACGGAAGCGATTAAAATTCTTGCTGAAGCGCTTCCGATACTTCCGGTTAACAATTTTTCGGAAAAATTTACCAAACGAGCATCTGCAACTTGCGTTTTTTTATCGATATCATACTTCATATAAAACAAATTCAACGCTCTTTCAGTTCTGTTTTCGCCCAAAAAACGGGTTAAAACTTTTCTGATATCACGCACATAAGCTTCTCCTTTCCACACATAAGCACCTTCTTGCAAAGCTGCATATTTGGTGCTGTCTACAAACATTTCGGCAAAATTTCGTTCCCGGTAACTTCCCAATTTATTAACAGAAACCAACGAATAAATAATAGCATTAAAGAGCAGGCTCCAAAAAAATGCGTGGGTTACCGGCTCAAATAATTGCAATCCGAACAATTCATAAGGCTTTAAAATACTGATGCCGAACAATCCTTCATCAACAAAAGTAGTGACAATAGATTGTGAGTCGATAATTAGCGGAATTAATAAGGTATACACCGTAATTAAAAAACCTATGATGATGCCGTATTTTGCAGCTTTTGAAGATCCTCTCCTCCAAAACAAACCTCCAAAAAAGGACGGAGCCAATTGGGCAATAACCACAAATGAAATCAATCCGATTGAAACCAAAGGCCTGTCCAACGTAAAGCTTTTATAGAAAAAATAAGCGATGATAATCAACAAAAAAATTGAAATGCGTCGAATATTTTTAATAGATTCCGTGTTTTCTTCCGATTCTGATTTGCTAAACCGCTTCAAAAATCCGTAAGGAATAATTAAATTATTGCTAAGCATGGTAGCCAATGCCAACGAAGAAATAACCACCATGGAAATTGCTGCCGAAAATCCGCCCAAAAACACCAACAGTGCCAAAAACTCATTATTGTTGTTTAACGGCAACAACAATGTAAATAAATCGGCATCAACTTGTTGATTTTGAAAGATGATGTTTCCACCCCAAGCAATGAATATCACAAAAACATTAAAAAGCAATAAATACAGTGGAAACAGCCAAATTACTTTCTGCAAATATTTTTCCCGTTCATTTTCAATAACGGTCACCTGAAATTGTCTTGGCAATAACATAATGGCTATCATAGATAATAAACTCAGCAAAAACCAATTAAATCCGCCATTTAAACCATCAATGGTTTGCTGGGTTTTAAAATTGGGCAAAACCGATGCCTGATTGTAAATATCGGTTGGGCCATTAAATAAATAAAAGGTTACATAAAAACCAATGACAAGAAAAAATACCAGTTTAATAACAGATTCCAGTGCGATTGCAGTGATGATTCCTTTGTGACGCTCGGATGCATCCGTATGCTGGGTACCAAAAAAAGCGGCAAAAATTGCCAATAAAATTGCAATGTAAAAGGTGGTATCGTCTAAAATGGAAATGGCAGAAATATGATGATTTGTGATTACGTTAAAAGTTTCGGAAATTGCTTTTAACTGTAATGATATATAAGGTACAATCGCCAAAACGCAAACCAAGGTCACTAAGGCACCTAAAAAACGATCGTTGCCATAGCGCAGTGAAATGAAATCGGCCAAAGTTGAAATTTTATTTCCTTTGGAAATTCTGATAATTTTACGCATTAAAATTACCCAGGTTGGTATAATGATAATGGGACCCAAATAAATGGTTAAAAATTTTAATCCTGATGTTGCTGCCAAACCAACGCTGCCATAGTAAGTCCATGCTGTGCAATAAACCGCCAATGAAAGGGTATAAATATAAGGGTTATTAACCCACCTGCTTTTTGAATTTTTTTCAGCCCAATAAGCCACATAAAAAATGACGGCCAAATAAACCAATATTACTGCTATCACCAAAAAACTACTCATAATACTTTTTTAAGATGATATATGAAACTACAATACTTAAAATCCAAACAAAAAATATGTAAAAATATAAAATGGGAAAACCAATAAAAGTCGTACTGCTGTTAAAAATCAACAATATCGGAACATTAAGCAAAAACAAAAGCATTAATGACAATACGATTAACTTTTGTTGGTGTCTTTTTTTCACTATTTGTTAAATATTAAAAACAGCACTATAAAAATTTATAGTGCTGTTTGATTGTTAAATTCTATTAATGTGCACCTTGTGCTGCTTCCACTCCAGACGGAATTCTAATATGTTCAACAATTTCTTGAACATGTTGTGGCGGCGCTGGCGTTAATCTTGAAACAACTACAGAAACAATAAAGTTTACTGCCATCGCTACTGTTCCAAAACCTTCAGGAGAGATTCCTCCTTTTCCAAAATTAAACCACCAATCTGGTGCAAGACCAGCCACAGCATCTTTTCCTCCGTCAAAAATTCCAAATTTGAATTTTAACATATAGTATAACATTAAACATAAGCCTATAATCATACCTGTAATCGCACCTTCTTTGTTCATACGCTTGTCAAAAATACCAAGCAAAATTGCCGGGAAGAAAGATGCTGCGGCCAAACCGAAAGCAAGTGCGACAACGGCGGCGACAAATCCAGGAGGATTTATTCCAAAATAACCTGCAATAAGAACTGCAACACCAGCACTTAATCGAGCGGCTAAAAGTTCGCCTTTTTCAGAAATATTTGGATTTATGATTTTCTTGATTAAGTCGTGAGAAATTGAAGAAGCGATTACCAATAACAATCCAGCTGCTGTAGATAAAGCTGCTGCCAATCCACCTGCTCCAACCAATGCAACTACCCAGTTAGGCAAATTCGCAATTTCAGGGTTGGCAAGTACCATAATATCATTGTCAATTGTTAATTCGTTGATTTCTTTATCGGCAACATATTGAACAATGCCATCAGCATTTTTATCTTCAAATTTCAACAATCCTGTTTTTTCCCAATTGCCAAACCATTGTGGCAATTCAGCATATTTTGAATTACTTACAGTTTCAATTAAATTGGTTCGTGCAAAAACGGCCACTGCAGGCACTGTTGTATATAAAATAGCGATAAAAAACAAGGCCCAACCTGCTGATGCTCTTGCATCTTTTACTTTTGGCACAGTAAAGAAACGAACAATAACGTGAGGTAATCCAGCGGTACCTACCATAAGGGCAAATGTGATTGCAAATACATCAATCATCGATTTGGTACCAGAAGTATATTCGGTGAATCCGAGCTCTCGCGACAATCCATCCAATTTATCCAATAAATATACCCCATCTTCACCTGCAGCTCCAAATCCCAATTGAGGAATAGGGTTACCTGTCATTTGAAATGATATATATATTGCAGGCACCATAAAAGCGAATATCAATACACAATATTGCGCCACTTGGGTATAAGTAATTCCCTTCATTCCGCCCAATACAGCATAAAATAAAACAATTGCCATACCTATATATACACCTGTGTCAATTTCCACTTCCAAGTATCTTGAAAATACAATTCCTACTCCTCTCATCTGACCTGCCACATAAGTAAATGAAACAATCAAGGCACAAACTACGGCTACAATTCGCGCAGTATTGGAATAATACCTGTCCCCAATAAAATCAGGCACCGTAAATTTTCCAAATTTTCTTAAATAAGGCGCCAACAAAAGTGCCAGAAGCACATAGCCGCCGGTCCAGCCCATAATGTAAACGGAGCCATCATATCCGGTAAAAGACACAATCCCCGCCAAAGAGATAAATGATGCTGCTGACATCCAGTCGGCAGCGGTAGCCATACCATTCATAATTGGCGAAACACCTCCGCCAGCTACATAAAATTCTTTAGAAGTTCCTGCCCTGGCCCAAATTGCAATTCCTATATAAAGCGCAAATGAAAGTCCGACAAGTATCCAAGTCCATGCTAATATTCCCATGATTAATTATTTTTTAAAGTTAGTATTATTCGTGAACACCGTATTTTTTATCCAAAGTATTCATCAATTTTACATAGACGATAATTAGGATAACAAATACATAAATTGACCCTTGTTGCGCAAACCAAAAACCGAGTTTGAAACCACCGATTTTGATTGTGTTTAGCTGCTCCACTAAAAAGATTCCGAACACGTAAGAAACCAAAAACCAGATACTTAGCAAGATTGCCAAATATTTTAGATTTTCTCTCCAATATGCTTTCATGTTTTCTTTTGACATAATAATTGGTTTTAAAAGTTATAAATTGCTGTTGTTAATAATCTAAAGTTGCTTACCGGATCAACACCGGTTGTTTTCATGCCACCGTCTGTGTCAATAGATCCATATTGTGCACTGGAAAATTCACCTTCAATTCCTATTTTCATTTTTCCTGATTTCCACCCAATTCTTGGCGCTATTCTAAAGGCACTTTCAACACTGTTTCCTAAAAATCCGTTGGTATAGGTAATTGTTTCCCCAAAACCGCCGTTTTTTGAATAACCACCAAATATTCCCCATTCCATGGTTTCAGAAAAATCAGCATTGAATTCAGTCCAGGCAGAAAATGTGTCATTATTTATGTAATCCCCATTTGCAGCTGTTCCAAAACCACTAATTTGCAGGATATCAGACATATTTTGTCCGTAAATGGCTTCTGCTTTCCAAGTCGCTTTTCCTAATTTTGTTCTAAAATATCCAATAAAAGCAGTACTTGTCACATTATCAACGCCTAAAGCCGGTCTGGCCGATTTAAAATTAACACCAAAACCTCCCAAAGTATTTGCCACGGAACCCAATTGCAATTGTGCATGTAATTGAGGCATTCCTGATTGACTTACGCTTGCACCTCTGGTTGCAAAATCTCTTTCGGTAAAAAGAACTCCAATAAATTTAACCTTTCCTTTGGTGGTTAAACGCAATTGAGGATTTCTAGAAAATGGCGCAAATGGAACTCCTGTATTAAAGGAGTAAACATCTGGAAATACAGATGTCACAAACATAGGATGCCAAAACTGTCCCATTAAAATTTCAATTTTATCATTCGATAATTGTACGAATGCATGTCTTAATCTAAAACCGTTAACATCATCGAGCCCTGTTCCGGAGTTTCCGAAAAAATCAGCCTCAATAGCACCGGAAGTTTTCATTCCAAAAAAGTCGGGACCAGTAATACCTGCTCTCAAACGAGATTGGATTGATAAAATGTTAAAATTGGTTTGGTCATTCACATCTTCTCCATTTACCAAACTTTCTGGTTTTGGTAAAATCATAAAATGTCCTTCTCTGGAATTGGTGGTTTGTCGCGTATCAAACATATAGTCTGTCTTAACAAAACCATTCCATTTAACACCAAAAGCTGGTGTGGCATCAGTTGCCTGGCCATAACTGTAGTACGTTAATCCCAAGAGAAGGATTAACAAAATTGAAAGTTGTTTTCTCATAAAAATAATTTTGGTTAATTAATTTAGTTTTGCTAAAGAATTACTTTTTTGCTCTAACAAGGTGTAAAGAAAAAAGGAGTTATTAAAATTTAATATATATATATGTAAATTGATATAGCTATCCTTTAAACCTTTCCCAACGAATTAACATAAATTTATCACCCAACTCAGTGACAATAACACCTGCGCCAATCAAATTTTTGTTGGTTGAGAAGTATTTTGCCAATTCAACAGCATTTAAAATCTTATAAGTAGAGTGATATTCAAAACTATACGGGCGTTTTACATTGTATTTTTTGACCCAATTTATGATACTAACGTGCGAAATCCCTAAAATGCGTTCAATTTCCCGATAGCTCAAACCCTCCAAATATAGCTGTAAAGCTTTATTAACATAATAGGAATCAATTTGCTTACCAACTTTATTTACAGTGAAATAATAGGCGCATTTTTTGCATTTATAGCGCTGTCTGTCTTTAATCACACCACTTTTAACATATTCATCTGAACTACAATTTGGACAACAGGTAATTTTCATATATATATTATTTTTGCATAAATATACTTTTTTAGCACATTAAATCAAATTATTTTATGACTTTTTAACATCAACTCGTTAAAACTCCCTTTATTTTATTGGGAATTATTTAAAATAAGCAACTTTTCACTAAACTTAACACAATTCTAAAAAATATTAATCATTAGAAAGATTTTTTAAAGAAGCTCCTTTAGCTATGTGCTACAAAATTTATTTTTCTTAATTATTATGAAATATAAATTTGATTAACATAAGAAATCACTAAAGCATTACCTTACATTTTCACTACATTTATTACTGAATAATTAATTATTTAACTTAAATTTTAAACATTTAATTATTTTTAATGTTTTATATCTTTTTATAGCGTTATTACAACGTTTTCGTAATTTTTTTTATACTAAACGCAAGAATTGTCTTATTTTTGTAAAAATACATCAAACAAATTAAATGGAGAAACAGGGATTATATTTACCAGAATTTGAAAGAGATAATTGTGGCGCAGGGTTTATTTGCAATTTGAAAGGCGAGAAATCAAACAAAATAATTCACGATGCTTTAGAAATTCTAATAAAGCTTGAACATCGTGGCGCGGTGAGTTCTGATGGCAAAACGGGTGACGGTGCCGGAATATTGATTGATATTCCCCACGAATTCTTTGTTAAAAACACCACCTTTAGTTTACCAAAACCAAAAGAATATGCAGTGGGAATGGTTTTTTTGTCCCAAAACGAAAATCAGTTAAATTTCTTTAAAAACTGCCTTGAAACAGAAATAAAAAATCAGGGATTGGCGGTTTTAGGCTGGCGAAAAGTTCCTGTAAACAAAACACATCTCGGAACTATAGCTGCCAAAAACGAGCCTGCAATTGAGCAAATTTTTATCGGAAAAAATAGATTGCCATTAACAGAAAATCAGTTCAATGCAAAATTGTTTGCAGCACGTAAAATTGCTGAACATTCAGTTGAAAACTCTAAACTTTCCGACAGAAAAAAATTCTATTTACCAAGTTTATCAACCACTACTCTTATATATAAAGGACTTTTAATTCCTGAGGACATCAGAAATTATTATACAGACTTATCAAATCCAGATTTGGTTACCCGACTGGCATTGGTACATCAACGATTTTCAACAAACACTTTTCCTTCCTGGGATTTGGCGCAGCCATTCAGGTATATGTGCCACAACGGTGAAATTAATACACTTCGTGGTAATATAAACAGAATGAAAGCGCGTGAAGAATTAATGAAAAGTCCGATTTTTGGTGATGACATCAAAAAGTTGTTTCCCATTATTTTGGAAGGTAAATCAGATTCAGCCTGTATGGATATGGTGGTGGAATTATTGTTGATGACCGACAGAACATTGCCCGAAGTTATGATGATGATGGTGCCTGAAGCCTGGGAAAAAGACCCATCAATGAGTGACGAAAAAAAGGCGTTTTATGAATACAACTCCTGTATTATGGAACCTTGGGACGGACCAGCATCCATACCTTTTACCGATGGAAATTATATTGGCGCTTTGCTGGACAGAAATGGATTGCGACCTTCAAGATATACCGTAACAAAAGATGGAAACGTAGTGATGTCATCTGAAACCGGCGTTTTAGATATCAAGCCAGAAAATGTTGCACATCACGGAAGATTAGAGCCAGGAAAAATGTTTTTGGTGGATATGAATGCCGGAAGAATTATCAATGATGAAGAAATAAAACAAAAAATTGTATCAGAAAAGCCCTATAGAAAATGGCTGAATAAAAATTTATTACCATTATCTGATGTTCCATATACAGGCAACAAAACGCCAAAAGAAGAAATAAACTTGGTGGCGCGCCAGAAAATTTTCGGCTACACCATTGAAGAAATAAATACTATCATTACCCCAATGGCAACTGGTGGAAAAGAAGCTATCGGCTCTATGGGAAATGACACTCCTTTGGCTGTTTTGTCTGATGAACCACAATTATTATTCAATTATTTTAAACAACTATTTGCGCAAGTTACCAATCCGCCTTTAGACGGTATTAGGGAAGAAATTGTCACCGATTTTAGTTTGGCCATTGGAGGCGACAGAAATATTTTTGACATTTCCGACCTGCAATGCAAAAAACTGAAAATTCAAAATCCGGTAATCTCAAATGCTGATATTGATAAATTAAAAAGCATTGACCATCCTGATTTTAAATCTGTTTCAATATCAACACTATACGATATCACAAAAGGATTAAATGGCATTGAAGCTGCGCTTAAAGATATGGTGAAACAGGCATACAAAGCAGTTTCAGAAGGATGTAATATCGTTATTTTATCCGACAGAAATGTAAATGAACATTTTGCACCAATACCCATTTTATTAAGCTGCTCTTACGTTGGCGGACAATTAAGCAAAATGGGGCACCGCTCTAGTTTTGGCATTGTGATAGAATCGGCCGAACCGCGCGAACCGCATCATTTTGCCACTTTATTCGGTTATGGCGCAAGTGCCGTTAATCCATATATGATTAATGAAATTATCCGTCAGCAAATAAAAGATAAAGAAATTATAGAAATTTCCCCAGAAAAAGCAATTGAAAATTTCAATAAAGCCATCGCAACCGGCGTTTTGAAAATCATGAATAAAATTGGAATTTCCACATTGCATTCGTACCGCGCATCGCAAATTTTTGAAATCTTAGGTTTAAACAGTGCATTTACTGAAGAATATTTTCCAAATACGCCTTCACGAATTGAAGGAATTGGCTTGTATGAAATTGAAAAAGAAATTTTCTTGCGCCACAGAAGTGCCTTTCCTCCTATTAAAACAGAAGGAAGCCTTCCGTTAAATATTGGTGGCGATTACCGCTGGAGAAGAAATGCGGAACGCCACATGTTTAATCCGACCACCGTTTCAAAATTGCAGCAAGCAGTTAGAACCAATAGTTATGAAAGCTATGAAGTTTACGCCAAAGACATTAATGAGCAAAGCGAAAAATTAATGACGCTGCGCGGCATGTTTGAATTTAACAATTTAGATCCAATCCCGTTGGAAGAAGTGGAACCTTGGACAGAAATTGTAAAACGTTTTAAAACTGGGGCGATGTCTTATGGTTCTATCAGCCAGGAAGCCCACGAAAACTTAGCGATTGCGATGAATCGTATTGGCGGAAAAAGCAATTCTGGAGAAGGTGGAGAAAACAAAAATCGTTTCAGAAAAGATTTAAATGGCGATAGCCGAAATAGCGCCATTAAACAAGTGGCATCGGGAAGATTTGGTGTTTCCACCAATTATTTAACCAATGCAAAAGAAATTCAAATAAAAATGGCACAAGGCGCAAAACCTGGAGAAGGTGGCCAGTTGCCAGCCGATAAAGTTTTGCCTTGGATAGCAGAGTGCAGAAGTTCAACACCTTATGTTGGACTGATTTCACCGCCCCCGCATCACGATATTTATTCCATTGAAGATTTAGCGCAGCTGATTTTTGATTTAAAAAATGCCAATAGAGAAGCCAGAATCAATGTGAAACTTGTTTCTAAAGTAGGTGTTGGAACTATCGCGGCAGGTGTTGCAAAAGCAAAAGCCGACGTAATATTAATTTCCGGCTATGACGGCGGTACTGGAGCTTATCCATTAACTTCATTAAGACACGCAGGATTGCCTTGGGAACTTGGCATTGCGGAAGCACAACAAACTTTGGTGCTGAACAACTTAAGAAACAGGGTAGTTTTGGAATGTGACGGACAATTAAAAACTGGTCGTGATGTTGCAATTGCTTGTTTATTGGGTGCTGAAGAATTTGGATTTGCCACAGCGCCTTTGGTAGCTTCAGGCTGTATTATGATGCGTAAATGCCATTTAAATACTTGTCCGGTTGGCATTGCAACACAAGATCCGGAATTGCGTAAAAACTTTAAAGGCACACCGGAACACGTAATAAATTTTATGTATTTCGTCGCCAAAGAATTGCGTAAAATTATGGCATCTTTGGGCTTTAGAACCATCAATGAAATGGTTGGCCAAAGTCAAAAAATTAATGTAAACAAAGCCATTGAACACGCCAAAGCAAAGGGAATTGATTTATCGCCTATTTTGCACAAACCAGAAACAAACAAACCTTTATACAATACAGAATCCCAAAATCACGAATTGGAAAATGTGCTAGATTTTGACATTCTTAGAATGGGACATCCGGCTATTTACAGAAAAGAAAAAATGTTTTTGGAGTTTCCCATAAAAAATACGGATAGAACTGTTGGCGCCATTGTAAGCAATGAGTTATCTAAAATATATGGAGAAAATGGTTTACCGGAAGATACATTAAATATAAAATTTAAGGGTTCAGCCGGTCAAAGTTTTGGTGCATTTGCAACCAAAGGATTGACCTTACAGGTTGATGGCAATACAAATGATTATTTAGGTAAAAGTTTGTCTGGGGCAAAATTAATTATTAAAAAGCCTGATGAAGCCACTTTTGCTTCTGATGAGAATATAATTGTAGGAAATGTTTCGCTGTATGGAGCAACCAGCGGCGAAGCATACATTAACGGGATAGCAGGCGAACGTTTCTGTGTAAGAAATTCAGGTGCTATTGCAATAGTAGAAGGTGTTGGAGATCACGGTTGTGAATATATGACTGGCGGTAAAGTAGTGGTTTTGGGCAAAACAGGAAGGAATTTTGCCGCAGGAATGAGCGGTGGAATTGCCTATGTTTTTGATGAAAAACAAAAATTCAGAAATGGATTATGCAACATGGAAATGGTTGCTTTTGAGGAAATTTCATTAGAAGATCAAATTGAATTAAAACAATTGATAAAAAATCACTTTAAGTATACCAACAGCGATTTGGCCTACAGAATTTTAGATGATTGGGAAAATAGTTTATCCAATTTTGTAAAAGTGATGCCTACTGAATACAAAAAAGCATTGATAAGACTTGAAATGGAAAATAATATTAAAACAGCAACTGTTTAGTTATGGGAAAAGTTACCGGATTTAAAGAGTTTGAAAGACAGGACGAGACGTATATTTCTGTAAAAGAAAGGGTTCAGCATTATAAAGAATTTACTGTTCCATTAAAAACCAATGAAGTTGAAAAACAAGGTTCACGCTGCATGGATTGCGGCATTCCTTTTTGCCATAGCGCTTGTCCGCTGGGAAATTTAATTCCCGATTTTAATGATATGGTTCACGAAAAGAAATGGGAGAAAGCATTGGAAATTTTACATTCCACCAATAATTTTCCTGAATTTACAGGAAGGTTATGCCCTGCGCCGTGCGAACAAGCCTGTGTATTAGGGATTGTAAAACCTGCGATAACCATAGAAAATTTGGAAAAGAATATTGTAGAAACAGGATTTAAAAACGGGTGGATTATTGCCCAGCCTCCAACCAGCAGAACTGGCAAAAAAGTAGCGGTTGTCGGCTCCGGACCTTCAGGTTTGGCAGCCGCCCAACAACTAAACCGTGCCGGTCATTTGGTGACCGTTTTTGAAAGGGATGATGCACTGGGAGGATTGCTGCGTTATGGAATTCCGAATTTTAAATTGGAAAAAGAAGTTATCGAAAGGAGAATTGCTATTTTAAAAGAAGAAGGCATTGAATTTAAAACAAACATAAATGTTGGCGTAAATTATCCTGTTGAAAAATTGGACGATTTTGATGCTGTTGTTTTGTGCGGAGGCGCAACGCTTAGCAGGGAATTGCCTGCAAAAGGCTCAGAAATTAAAGGTGTGGTTCAAGCCATGACCTTTTTAAAACAACAAAATAAAAGAAATGCAGGAATCACAATAGACGCCGAAGAAATATTTGCCACCGATAAAAACGTTATCGTTATTGGCGGAGGCGATACAGGCTCCGACTGTATTGGAACTTCAAACCGTCACGGTGCAAAAAGCGTGACCAACTTTGAAATTATGCCAAAACCGCCTGAAAAAAGAAGCGAATCAACACCATGGCCATTTTGGCCGTTGAAACTCAAAACTTCAACTTCACACGAAGAAGGCTGCGACAGAAACTGGCTAATTTCAACCAAAGAATTTATTGCTGATGAAAAAGGTAACCTAAAAGCCTTAAAAACAGTAAATGTTGAATGGGTAATGAAACCTGGTGAAAGACCAGCTTTAAAGGAAATTGAAGGCACCGAAAAAATTTGGCCTTGCGAATTGGTATTATTGGCAATGGGATTTACGGGTCCGGAAGCAACATTAAGCGAACTATTGGGTTTAAAAACCGACTTTAGAAGCAACTATCAAGCATCAGAAACCGAATTTCAAACAAATGTGCCGCATATTTTTACCGCCGGGGATATGCGCAGAGGACAATCACTTATAGTTTGGGCGATTTCTGAAGGAAGGGAAGCCGCCAAAAAAGTGGATGAATATTTAATGGGCTATAGCAATTTGCCAACCAAAGGCAAAGGAGATTTAGTGGGCGTATAAATTTTATTAAAGAAAATACTTTACCTAAATAATCATAATAAAATCACCTATTGCTTCGGCTTAGGTGATTTTTATTTTGTAAATTACAAGTCGGTTTTAAGATTTAGAATTTTATATTTTGAATAAGAACTCAAACATTTTAACTTTTTATATTCAACTTTTACTTATTGAATAAAATAAAAAATAATTACCCAATGAAAAGCAGAAAATTATTGATGATTCCCGGCCCTATTGAATTTGAACCAAAAGTATTACAAGCCTTAGGAGCTCCAACTACCAGCCACGTAGCGCCAAATTTTATCGAATCCTTCGGAAATTGCATAGAACTGATGCGAAAAGTTTGGTTGACATCAACCGGACAGCCATTTCTTGTTGCAGGAACCGGAACTTTTGCAATGGATATGGCAGCTGCCAATTTGATTGAACCAAACGATGATGTTTTGGTAATTTCAACCGGTTATTTTGGAGAACGCTTCGCTGAAATTTCAAAACGTTATGGTGCAAATGTCACTATTTTAGCTTCAGAAGTGGGAAATGTAGTTGCTTTAGCTGATATAGAAAAAGCACTTTCTGCCAAAAAATATAAATTAATAACCATCACGCACGTTGACACCTCAACAGGTGTTCTGGTAAATCCGAAACCCATCGCTGAATTGGCCAAAAAATACAATGTGCTTTCAATTTTGGACGGCGTATGCTCAGTTGCCGGGGAAGAAATACAGCAAGACGAATGGGGAATTGATGTGGTTTTGACTGCCTCACAAAAAGCTATTGGCGTACCTCCGGGTTTGGCCTTGTTAGTAGTTTCGCAAAAAGCAATGGAAATATTTAAAAACAGGAAAACACCTGTGGGTAATTATTATGCAGATTTCAATAATTGGCTGCCAATTATGCAGGCCTATGAAAACAGACAACCCTCCTATTTTGGAACGCCACCCGTAAATCTAGTTGCAGCTTTAGAAGTGAGTTTACAACAAATTGTTGCCGAAGGAATGGAAAAAAGATTTTTGCGACACCAAAAAATTGCCTCCGCTTTTCGCGAAGCTATGATTGCACTTGGCTTGATCCTTTTACCTGTTCATAAAAACTTGTCGGCAAATACGCTTACGGCAGTTTATTTCCCTGATAACATTACAGGAAGCGCCTTTTTGGGCCATATTTCTAAAAACGACATTATTTTAGCCGGCGGATTGTTGCCTTCTCACAAAACATTATATTTTAGGGTTGGACATATGGGAAGCGTAAACAATAACGACATTATTGCCGTAATTGCCGCCATTGAAAGTGCTTTGTATGCAAGTGAATTTCATTTTGAAATGGGAATTGGTTTAAAAACCGCCTTAAAAATATTGAATAATTAGACCGTCTTAGAATAGAGAAAAGAGAATAGCGAAAAAAGACAGTTTTGGATTTTCAACACAAGAAACAAACTTACTAATAAATAGTTTCCTTAAAATTGCCTTAAAATAAGCAATAACTGAT
This sequence comes from Lutibacter flavus, assembly GCA_945903795.1. Taxonomy (GTDB): domain Bacteria; phylum Bacteroidota; class Bacteroidia; order Flavobacteriales; family Flavobacteriaceae; genus Lutibacter; species Lutibacter flavus_A. The sequence continues at coordinate 27,316 of CAMDPE010000008.1, forward strand.
TTTAATCATCATTTATTTTAGAGATCACACTTAATTTAGATGCTGTATTTTAAATATACGCGATTAATCTAAAAATAAAGTGATGAAAAAAATTATATTCGTTTTGGTGATGGCACTTGCCGTAATTTCTTGTAAAACTGATGATAAAAAAGTGCAAGACACAGATAAAAATGCCGAAACTGCTGAAATTCCATTTTTGGCATTGGGAGAATTTGATGCAAAAGCTGGAGAATTTGTAAATAAACAAGTAAAAGTTCAGGGAATTGTTGACCATGTTTGTAAGCACAGCGGAAAAAAAGTATTTTTAGTCACTGATAAAGGTGATGTTCATATAAACGGAGAGGAACGATTCGATGAAGCCTTAACCGGCAATGAAATTGTATTTACAGGAATTGTTGTTGAAGAAAGAATTGATGAAGCCTATTGCCTAAAAATGGAAGAGGACAACATTAAAAGTCATTCTAAAGGAGCTTCAAATAAGGACCAATACGAAGCTAAAACGAAAATGATTCAAGCCTACAGAGACCAGATGAAAGCTGAAAATAAGGATCATATCTCAAATTATTCCATAAATTATGTTTCTCATTTAGCTGTAAAATAACCACATTTTTGTTTATGAAAAATTTACGAAAATGGAGCAGAATACTTCATAGGGATATTGGGTTCTTTTTTATTGGCACCACCTTAATTTACGCTATTTCAGGTATCGCTCTAAATCACTTGAGCGACTGGAATCCCAATTATTCAGTTGAAAACAAGAGTTTCACCACTGAAATCAATCTGGAAAATAACGCTTCAGTTAAGAATAATATTTTGTTATTGCTGGATGAAATTGACAACAAAGAAAACTACAAACAGCACTACTACCCCAATGCCCAAAATCTTAAAATATTTTTAAAAGGAGGTTCTTCAATTATGGTGGATGTGGAAAGCGGAGCCGGAAGGGCCGAATATTTGAAAAAACGACCGTTGTTCTATGAGGTTAATTATTTGCATTACAACCCAAACAAAATTTGGATGTGGTTTTCGGATATTTTTGCCGGCGCGTTGATACTATTCTCCATCACTAGCCTATTTATGCTAAAAGGAAAAAAAGGCGTGATTGGCCGGGGCGGAATTTATATGGTGCTGGGAATTATTATTCCAATTCTGTTTTTGGTGTATTATCTTTAAGAGAATAGAGACAAAATTGATTTTTCTAATTAAAAACTTTACAATAGCATTTCAACATATAACTATTAACCTTTTAACTTTTTATAAGAATTCAGCAACATAAAATCGGTTAAAACCATTGCGGCCAAAGCTTCAACAATTGGTACGGCGCGCGGCACCACACAAGGATCGTGGCGGCCTTTTCCATGCATCTCTAAAATATTACCGTCTTTATCAATGGTTTGTTGTGCTTGCATAATAGTGGCGACAGGTTTAAAAGCCACCCGAAAATAAATATCCATTCCGTTGCTGATGCCACCTTGAATTCCTCCGGAAAGATTTGTTGTGGTGGTGCCGTCGGCATTAAAAATATCGTTGTGTTCGCTGCCTTTCATTTTTGCGCCGCAAAATCCACTTCCGTATTCGAAGCCTTTTACTGCATTGATGGAAAGCATCGCTTTTCCAAGTTGGGCATGTAATTTATCAAAAATTGGTTCACCCCAGCCAACAGGCACATTTTGAATAACGCAGGTTACGGTTCCTCCTATTGTGTCTCCTTGTTTTTTAATTTCATTGATGCGGGCAATCATTTTTTCGGCAGTTGCGGTATCCGGACAACGAACATCGTTGCTTTCAATATTACTAAAATCGACATCCTGATACGGTTTTTCCATAAAAATTTCCCCTACGGAAGACGTGAAAGCGTTTATTTTTATGTTGGAAATCACCTGTTTTGCAACAGCACCGCCAACAACCCAATTCGCAGTTTCACGGGCAGAAGTGCGACCACCACCGCGATAATCGCGAACACCATATTTTTTATCGTAGGTATAATCAGCGTGAGAAGGTCGGTAAGCATCTTTGATATGCTCATAATCATTGGAACGCTGATTGGCATTTTTAATGATAAAACCAATGGAAGCGCCTGTGGTTTTTCCTTCAAAAATTCCGGATAAAAATTGCACTTCATCAGGCTCTTTACGTTGGGTCACAATTTTGGATTGTCCAGGTTTTCTTCTGTTCATTTCATATTGCACAGTTTCCAGATTCAATGTAATTCCGGCCGGACAGCCGTCTATGATTCCGCCAATTGCTTCGCCGTGAGATTCCCCGAAAGTTGTAAGTGTAAATATTTTTCCAAATGTATTTGCCATCGTGCTATTTTAAGTAACAAATGTAAAAAAAAGAATTTTAAGATGGATTTATATATCCGTTGAAATAAGCAGCAAAGGCTAAAATTCACAACATTTGTTAATTTGAAAAAAAAAGAATTTTATTTTGATTATCTGGCGTTAGGTGAATGGCAATATTTAGAAATCGTAGTTCAATTTGCGTTAGGGATTGAAGTGGAAATCCCGGCTTTGCGAGCTTATTAGGAAATACGTTCAACAGATTGCCACGCTCCGCTCGCAATGACTGATTGCAGCGAAAAGCCCGACCCGCAGGGGAACGCCCAACCAATTTAAAAAAACCAGAGTTTTATTGCCATAATGACCACCATCACAATCATAAATATTTTAACCACACCATCACCTTTTTTTACGGACCAACGGCTGGCAAGCCAACCTCCTGCTGCACTTCCTACGGCAAGAAGCAAGCCGTATTTCCAGTTAATTTTGTCGTTGGCCAAAAAAATCGCAAGGGAAGCAACCGTAAAAACCAAGGTCACAGTGACCTTTATGGCATTGCTTTTTACCAAGGAAATATTGTTTACGGATGACAGCACCAACAGCATCATAAAACCAACGCCAGCTTGTATAAATCCGCCATAAATGCCCACAAAAAAGAAGAGCAAAACACTGATCCATAAATGCTTGCCGGTAGTGCGTTCCAATAAATTAAATTGTTTGTATTTATGGTTTAAAACCATATAAACCACCAGCAAAACCATCACAATAGCCAAAATTCTATTAAAAGTTTCGCCTTTGATGTCGACGGCAATTTGAGCGCCAATTAATGCGCCAATTAATGCTGAAATACTGACGTAGATGCTAAACGGAAACGTGAGAATCCCTTTGCTTTTGAAGCCGGCCGTGGTGGAAATGCTTTGAAACAAAATGCCGATGCGGTTTGTGCCATTCGCCACATTTGGCGGCAATCCTAAAAAAATAAGAATTGGCAAGGTTAATAAGGAGCCGCCGCCCGCAATGGTATTTATAACACCTGCAACAAAACCTATCACAATTAGCAGGACTATTTCTAAAATTGGATTCATCTGATTATTTAAGTACTCAAATGTACTGAAATTATAACTGAAAAATATCCTAAAAAAAACACTAAAAAGTTTCAGAAAAACAAAAAAGGGTTCTATATTTGCCCTCGCTAAAGGAGAAATGGCAGAGTGGTCGATTGCGGCAGTCTTGAAAACTGTTGAGGGTCACACCTCCGGGGGTTCGAATCCCTCTTTCTCCGCTGAAAACCCTGTAAATCATTGATTTACAGGGTTTTATTTTTTAAGGTGCTATATTGGGTGTTGTTTTATAGATTTTTATAGGGATCGCTAGCACCATTTGAAAAGTCATTTAATATCAATTAGTTGCTAAATTACATTAACTTTAAAGAATCGTTTTATGCGTTTTGGATAAATAACTTACTTAAGGTTGATATGCTTTGAATAGTTTAATTTTTTCAATCATCTTATTTTCTTTATCCTTTAATCCAAGATACTTATATAGGTTTTGTGAAATTTCATACATAGAAAACAAGTAACTGCTATTTTGTAAACTCATATTTTCCATAATTTCGATACCTGTTTCTTGATTTTCTACAGCCTCTTCAATCTTCTCTATTAAAAGATATAAATTGGACAACTCATTATAATAGCCTGCTAGATAAAAATCATTTCTATTCTTTTGATCAAGAGACTTATGTAACTCAATACCTGACTTCAATAGTTTAATTGCTTGTTCGTAAGAACCTGCAATAGCAAAAGATTTCGAAAGTATTCTATACTCAATGCTTAGTTGTTGATCATTGTATAAAGAGTGTTTTCTTCTTATTAATTGGACTTTATTAAAGTTCTTTACAACACTCATTAAGTCCTTCTCCAATAAATAGATATTAGATAAATTATTTAATGATGTAATGATTAAATTCAATGAATTTATATCATTTTCAGAATATGATTTTAAGGCTTTTTTGAAGTAAGAAATAGCTAATTCATTTTTATAATTCTCTGCATAGCAAAGACCTAAATTATTATAAATGACTCCTAAACTATTTTTATTCAACAGAGTATAATTTTCAGCTCTTTTAGCTAAATAAATTAAACCTGCTAAATTACTTTTAGCCCCTAAATAGAATCGTTTCGCATATAAAAATTCATTTTCTAATAATAATAGCGGTTGATATAGACAACTTCTATATTGTTCTTTTATAGAATTAAGAATTGATTCTGCATATTTCAAATATCTAAATGAATTCTTTGGGGCATTATACCCTTCTTCAATTCTTTTCGTTAACCAAGTAATGAATAATAAGTTTGTTATAAATGGATTCAACTCTTCACGTTGCCTATATAAAATTATTTCCCTCGTTATTTTATGAATATCTATTCTCTTTCTATCATTACTTACTACTATTAACCCTTTTTTATCTAGCGAATTGATAATATTAGAAATTGCAATCTTATTTTCAGAATAATGACTTAATCCATTTATTAGAATTAAATCCTCAATAATTATGTTGCTTGTAGGCAATAAGGCTAAAAAATTTAAATAATTTTTTTCGTGAGATTCAAGAGATGGAATACTAAATCTTTCGATTAAATAATTGAAAATTCTAATTGGACTTAATGTGTCATTTATATCTATATCAATCATAAAGTCTGTATCATCAAGTCTTTGTTCTTTAAGGGAGATAATAAAAGAATCCAAAGTTAAATCAAAACTATTTTGAATTGTCTTTGCGATTAATTCTATGACTAGGGGATTGTAATCAATTGTATTAAATAAATTTTCAAATAACTGATCCTTAATTTGTTCTCTATTATTATGGGATAGGTATATTTCTTTAGCATCTTCAAAACCTAATCGTAGTAATTTTAAATTAGGAATAGTCTTTAGATGACTTCTTGTTAATATCAGCTTATGCCAATTAGGTGTTAACGTTAGAGATTCTATCTCTAATAATTCATCTTCAGATTGTTGAATGTCAATTATCAACAAATTTTCACCTTCTATTTTATTTAATTCATTGATTATATATTTGAATATTAGTTGAGTGTTATTGTTGCCCTTTGTAAAATCCAATTGTAAATTTTCCCTAATTATATCATCTAAGAGCAAAGTGGATTGTATTGAATTTTCTAAATTTAACCAAATAATATGGTCATATGTATCAAAGGTTTTCAAGTACTTTTTGCCAAATGAGGTTTTGCCCATTCCTCCTTCCGAATAGATTGAAAGTACTTTTTTCTCTGATAAAATAGAATAGGTATTATTTAAAAGATCATCCCATCCAAAGAAATCACGAGAAGAAAAATCTGGAATAAGGTTTAAATATTTAGGAATTTTAGTTTTAGGATTATGGATCTCCCTTTTTAATAAATCTATTTCTGTAGAGTGAACTTCCTGTGTACATCTAATCTCCTCAACATTCAATTTTAAAGTCTCAATTTCAATCCTAAATAATTTAGTTAGCTTACCATCAATTAAATGTAATAAATCATTATCAGTTTGCTTAATAATGCTACTAAGAGTCTCATTACCTAGTGCTCTATCAAGTTTATTTTCTTTTTGTGAACTTCTATAAATTTCTGAAAGAAAAACACTAAATAATAATGAAACAGGTTTACTTTCAAACTTGGAATGCTTTAGTAAACTATGGATCTCTTTTGTCGTAAATTCAATTGCTTCTTCCGGAGAATTGCCACTAAACTCCCAAATAATTTTTTTTACAAAAAACTCCATGTTACTTTCTTTGATTTCTCCAATAAAACCGTTGTAAACATCCTTTATTTCTTGCTTAGAAATTTCTGATGCACTTCTTTCTAAAAACTTATTTTTTCTAATCTTAATTTCTTTATTAAGAATTTCTTGTACTTTTTTTATACATA
>CAMDPE010000009.1 GCA_945903795.1 Lutibacter flavus
GCACCACCATTTTGAGCAAAAAGTGGCATTATTTTGGAAAGGTATTCCTGCACCTTTTCCATATTCTCAGGATTAGGAATTGCGTTGATGATTAAATTAATTGTCATTTTTTTAGAGTTTTATTTGTTAATAGAAATTATTTTTCTTGGGTGTGGATTTCCGTTTTCAACATAATATTGAAATTCTTCTGAGATTTGCTTTGATAATTTTGTCATTTTCTTTCGCATCAATCCTTTCATCATTATTCCCATTATTCCACCTGTTTTCATCTCGATTTGCATTTCTAATTTGGTTGTTCCATTTTCCAAATCTGTAAGTTTCCAAGTGTTGGCTGCATACTTCACCATTTTTGGCATTCCTTCATACACTTGATAAGAAAGTATATGTTCTGTTTCAGAATATTGAAGGATTTTTTCTTTAATATTTCCAATTCCTGAAACATTGCAACCCCTTTCAGTACAAGTTGAGCCATTAATTGTTTCGTGATTCCTTGCTTCGGAATGTTTAATGGAAGAAGCCCATTTGTAAGCGTCTGCAAATTCAGGCCCTAAAACTTGCCAAGCCTTTTGGATTGGTACTTTAATGATAAGCTCTTGCTTAATAATTATAGGTGCTTTGTCTTTGGCGTACAATGCGAAGCCGTTGAATAATATTGCTATTGCAATAATAAGTGGTGATAATATTTTTTTCATATTAATTATTTTTTATTGTTGCCCTGTTTATTAAAAATCCAAACATATTTGTAAGCACCCATCTTGGTGTCATAAACTTGCCCATTATGTCCATTGTGTTATTCCAAGTTCCTGATATTACAGCTTGTCTTTTGCCCAATGCGTTAATTGCTTTTCGTACTACGGGAGTTACTTCCATTGCTGTGATTGGCATTTTCTTAAAGTCAATGTCAGTCATATTTATAGCCATTTCTGTTTTTGTTAAACCCGGTGAAAGAACAGTTACGTCAACATTGTATTGTTTAAGTTCATAGTTGAGTGCCTGTCCAAAGGAAAGTATATAAGCTTTTGAAGCCGCATAATTTGCAAAGAAAGGAACGGACTGATGCCCAAAGGTTGATGAAATAAAAATGATACCGCCTTTTTTTCTACTTTTCATTTTTGCTCCAAACAAGTGGGCCAATTGCATTGGAATTTGAGTGTTTAATTTTTGCACATCAGTTTCTGTTTGTAGAGAATTTTCAACAAAGTTTCCGTGGGTTTCCATTCCTGCATTAGGAATGAGCAATCCAATTTCTAAATCTTTTGTTGCATCAACCAATTCGTCAAGTGCACCACTTTTCAAAAGGTCAATCCTAATCGTTTTTACTTTTATTTTATGTTTTTGATGAAGCGAGGTAGCCAATTCGTCTAAACGATTTTTTCTACGGGCTACCAATATCAAGTTTAAGCCTTTACTGGCCAACTGTTCTGCAAATTCTTTTCCTATGCCTGATGATGCCCCTGTTATGAGTGCATAGTCGCCATATTTTAGTTTAAAATCCATTTTTGGTATCGTTAAATTTAATACCACAAAAATAGATGACTTCAAAGACTAAGATTTCTTAAATAGGTTCAACAAATTCTTAAATCAGTTCAAAACGGAATTCTGTTGGTGTCTTGCCGTGTTGAAGCTTGAATGCCCTATTGAAATTAGAGATCGTTTCAAAGCCACATTCATAGGCTATGTCGGCAATTGGCTTTGATTTAATATGAAGTAATTGTGTTGATTTTTCTAACTTTTTGTTTGAAATATATTTTGCAGGACTTTCATTATATAATTCTGCAAATTTTCTTTTGAAAGAGGCTTTACTTGAATTTGTCAGTTTCGCAAAGTCGTCAATAGATAAATTGCTAAAAATGTTTTTTTGAATAATATCGTTAAAATTGTACTCGTGAGGCACAAACAACAAAGCCACAAATTCATTGATAGATTTGGATTGTTCGGTTTTGCTCAACAATAAAAGCAGTTCTTTCAATTTGTTTAAAATTAAATCTTCGTCCGCCAATTGTGGGTTGTCAAGCAAATAATTTATACTGTCAATAAATGATTTAAGCAATGGTTCAACACTAACTTTAGTTGTGTCAAAATTGCTTTGTAAGATTTTTATTGAAAGGTCTGTTTGAAAAAAATGTTTTACAATGTCTGGATAAAAATAGGCGGCAACTGCCGAAATTGTATCGCTTTGAGGGTTAGGATTTGTTGCTAATTGTTCAAAAAAATAGTTGCCACATTTTGAAAGCATTGCCTCACCTTCGTTAAATGTCAAAACATTTGTCGGTGTCCTAAATTGAAACGCCCCTTTGGTAAGAAATAAAAAACAAGCTTCATTTTCTTGAAAGAATTTAGGAACTCGTTTGAAATCATTGGTCATAACCAATTTTTCAAATACTACCTTGTCCTTATATTTTATTGTTTTTAGTTCGAGTACCATCTTAGATTTTAGTCAACTGTTCAATGTTTGTGTCATAGGGTTGCAAGTAACGGTTGGCGTGTATGTAGCGGATTAGAAGAGATTTCCTGTCCGTTTAGCACAATATTTTTTAGAGGCACAGACCTTCATTTACCATTTCATCCGCTATTGCACATACACGCTGTTATGCGTTCGCCCTTTTATCAATTTAAATTTACTTCTAATATTTTCTTTATTTTGTTTAGCCTTTGTTCTGGATACTCAAAATTTGGGTTTGTCTGTATTAGTCCTGTTGCTGTTTCTACATCTGAAATACTCGAAATTAATTCTTTTGAAGCAAATAACAAATGATTTGGGTTTATTCTTTGTGTCGCAATAGCATTGTCCACTTTTTTATGACAACGGCAAGCATTGTTTGAGTTTACAAGTCCACAATTTTGTTTTGTAAACTCATTAATTTTTGTTCTTGCTCTTGATAGTCGTTTACGGAATGTTTCAGGCGAAATGTCTTGTATAAATGCTCCGTCTATTGAGTTAAATTCTAATATTTCTCCAACCACATATGTAATTCGACTTTCTGTGTCCAAGCATTGCAACATTCCTGTTGAGCAACCAATTTTTACTTCTTCCACTAATAACTTTTTTTCTGCACTGTTTACATTGTAATTGTGATTTAGTCCTTGTGCTAAATCATTTGCGAAAATGTCGAAGTTGAGTTGTTGTCTTTTTTCTTTGTCTAAAATATTGAGTAAATAATTTGTTGCAACTCTGTAAGTCCAAGTTGTAAAGTTGCTTTCAAAATTGAAACTACCTAAATGAGTAACTATTTTGATTAGTATTTCTTGTGTAGCATCTTTTGCATTTTCAGGGTGAAAAAGTATTTTAATAGAAATGTTGTAAATGTATTTCTGAATACTTTCAAGCAAAGCATTAAGGGCGACTTTGTCGCCCTCAACTGCTTTTCTTACCAAAGTTTCAATTTCTTTATTTTGCTTCATTGTTTCTGAAAATAAATGCAATTACTATTGCTCCAATTATTGTTGCAAAACTATCAATAATTCCTGCAAGTAGCATAGAAGTTCCATCTGCAATGCTCCAACCGGCTGTAATTAAATGTCCTGCTACATTTATTGAAAGACCTGTCATTGCACCTGCAATTAATCCTTTTTGTAACCAAGTTTTCCCTTTTACAATTGGAACAAGCCAAACTAATACAACTGTCAAAAGTAAATAACCAAATAAAATTGCAGGGAAATTCAAACCATCTTTTTCAGGGTCTCGACTTATGCCGATTTTTGCATTTAGGAAAGGTCCAATAATTGTCATCGCTAAAACTGTGTTTGCAATGAATGTGGCTATAAAACCAAGTAATGTTGCTAGAATATTCTTTTTCATTTTAAAATTTGTTTTTAAGGATTTCCAATTCTTCAATTAAACCTACAATTCCAGGTTCCCAAGCTTGGTCAGGCATTCCGTCAGCTTGAAAAAGTGTAAACAAGTAAGTTACGCCTTCTGCATTTCTTAAAAGTCTTGTTGGAATTGGAAAAGGTGCATCGCCAAAAAACAAATCAATGTTTCCTGTTTGTTTGTCGCCTTTAACCACAAACTTTACTTTACCCATTGGTGTTACTGCAAAATGTTCTCCATTTTCAAGTGCTACGTCTGCAATGAAGTTTGTTGACCATTCTTTGTAAAGTAATGGATTTGTCAGGTAGTCAAATACCTTGTCGTATGCAGCACCTATGCTCACATACCTTGTCGTTGTGTTTTGTAATTTTACCATCGTCTAATTATTTTAAATAACCAATTCATTTTGGTTACGATAGATTAGACAGAACTGGTTGTCAAGGTGTGACCGAAATCTTAAAATATTTTCTGATTTCTGAAAGTTTCAAGTTTTGTAGGGTGTCTCGTATGGTGACGCATAACTAATGGCTAACACCCATATAATAATTTACCAAATATACATTTAATCGAAATGCTTTACTATATTCATTAAAAGAAGTGCTTCTTTTAATATAAAAGAGTCATCATATTCATTTTTAATTGCATGATAAGGAAGTTGTTCTTCGATAGAACTTGCATATAAGTCTGCATCGTGAAATCCATAGCTTTTTATTTTAAGGTTAAATATAAGAAACGAATTAAAATGTATAACTATGAATTTCTATAATTATTTATTTGAAGATAATAAATTATTAAAAGAAAGTCTAAGTCTATTCTTAAAGTAAATAACGGATAGCCTGAATAGCTGCAAAGTGCATTTAAATGATGATTTGCGAACTGCCGAGTACGAGCTCCGCTTGATCTGTCTAAGGCAGCCAACAGGCATGGTGGCGTGAGAGGCGCACTCCGTCAGTTTCTGGCGGAGCCATCAACTCGATTGGCAGTAGTACTTATTTATTAATGTTTTTATCAGCTGTTATTATTCAAACTTTGCTTCTCAGAATTGGTTCCCTATTCATAAGTTAAGGCTTCTCTTGTCGAGATCTTTGTAACGGCATTTTTTGCAGGTATTCTGCTGGCTATCCAACCAAAAGATACTGTTACAATCAATGTAATCCAAAATCCTGTTTGGCTGAAGGCATATTGGAGAATTGCTTGATCACCCAACATTAGTCTTCCGAAAAACACGGCAGCTACACTACTTAAAGGAATGGCCAATAATAATCCCAATAATACACTGCCCATACTGATAATCATACCTTCAGCAGTAAATAGAGAATATATTTTTTTAGGAGTAGCTCCAATGGCACGCATTACACCAATCTCCCGAGTTCGTTCACTGATATTGATTCCTGTTGCGGAAGCCATACCAACCGCACTTACAAGCAAAACAAGAAAAGAGAGAATTAGGATGGTGCTTAAGATAATAGTCAGGTGGTCGTACACCACTTTTACCCTTTCAACATTTGCCTGAACAAAAAGCACATTCAAACCGGAGGGTACAATTGCTCGTTCAATTTTTCTTTTTAGTTCTATAACGTTTTCATATTCATTGTTTTCAGCAACAAAACTTATGGTGTTTCCAAGGTGTTGAGGATTAAACATAGCATCGTATTTATCGGCATCAATAAATATTTTCCCAAGCTCAAATTGTTGTGCTACTCCCACAATTCGTACGTTGATAATTGAATCGCCAATTGATATGTCTAAGTTGGTTCCCATCTTCGGAAACTCGTAAAGCTGCCAGGCTTGTTGATTCATTACCACTTCGGATTCATTAGATTTCCGAATCCATCTTCCTTCAATTATTTTGGGTTTGATTAATTCTGTATTGTAAGGCAATGCAATAATACCTGCACCTTTGTTGGTAGAAAGTACATTTGTTTGTACGGCACCTGCTCCACCATTCCATAAATAAATGTCTTTTACACCCGAAATATCTTTAAAGAGCTGAATGGCATCTTCCTTAGAGATAGGTTTGCTTAGCGCAACCTGCACATCATATCTTAATTCATTCCTCAAATCGGAAAGCAGATTCCATAAAGATTTTCTGACATTAAAACCTGTGCTGAAAATAGCAACACCCAGTGCCATTGTAATTACGGTTATGGATAGCCTCCTGCTGTTTCTTAATGAGTTTCTAACAGCCAAAATAAATGTACCCGGCAAATTAGTAAATCGTACTGTTCCCTTTGTTGTCTTTTTTCCAATGTTGACCACGTTAATACCATAATCGTTCAGAGCCGTAATTACCGATGTTTTTGTGCTTTTTATTAATATCGATAAGGATAAAAGCAATGGTAAGACGAGACTTACGAGCATGAGTAGTAAATATATCGAAACAGGAACCGATGTAAGTATATTAAAGTTGAGTACCCCGGCAACAAAATGAGCGAACCAATTACCCGTTGCTATTGCAATTGGCACAGCAATTATTCCAGCAGTCAATCCAATTACCAAAAGCATGGTAGTGTATATTTGAAATACTTTACCCTGCGTAGCACCCATTGATTTCATAATCCCGATTTGCCTGATTTGGCTCACCATTACAGAACGCATAAGTTGTGATACCAAAACAGAACCCATGATGAAAGCCAGCAGTCCGATAGCTCCAATCAAAAATAACAAGGTATTCAATTGCCATTGATGCGGGTGTTCGTTAAACAATGGGATTTTTTTGTTGGCAATATGTATGTCGTTTTCTTCAAGGTCTTTAATAATTTGGGCAGAAGTATTTTGCACATCATGTTCTGAATATACATTCTTGAATCTGATGATTAAACGCCTGTTAACAGGTAGTCCTGTGATTTTGGAATACGTTTCTTTATCAGCATAGGCATACATAATATGATCTTGTGTAGCAGGAGCTTGTGCAGGATCAAAACAAATACCGCTAATGGGAACATTTATAACTTTGCTGCCAAACCTCAGACGAGGCGTTGAAGCTACATCAAGATTTGATATTAATTTTCCATCGCGTTCTAAAAGAATGCTGCCTTTTTCAGGTCTTGTTTCTCCAGCTTCACTAAAGATTTTGGCAAGCTTAAAAGAACCAAAGTTTTCCGTTCCGTAAAAATACAAGGGAATCCATTCATCCGGCTTTATTTCAATTCGCTGTAATGAGAAGTCCCGGAATTCAGCTGATTTTACTTCCGGTCTTTTTTCAAAGGTTTTCAAATCCAGATTGCTGAAATCATTAGATTCAAGAATTAAATGTATAGGTTCAGTTTTTTGAAAATTCTCGTTCAAATCTCTGGTTAAAATATAATAGGAAACTATAACGGAGCCTACTCCCCAGATACCGAGTGCCAAGGCAAAAACGGCTAAAGATGTTCGCCTTAGGTCAATTTTTAATTCCCTTATGGCTTTTATGTATTTTATATTTATCATGGTACCGTAAAAATTTTAGGAGTTAAGGAACTTACCATCAGACATGGTCAGTATTCTGTTAAAACGAGATGCAATATTGGGATCATGTGAAACAACAATCACTGTTTTGCCAGATTTTGACAATGATTCCAAAAGATCATAGATAGCATGAGATGTAGTGCTATCAAGATTGCCGGTAGGTTCGTCTGCAACAATAATTTTGGGGTCGTTTGCCAAGGCTCTTGCAATGGCAGCGCGCTGTTGTTCTCCTCCTGAAAGTGCCGAAGGCATTTTATTTGCATGGTTTTCAATACCTACTTGTGTTAACAGTTCCCTAACCCTTTTAACACGTTCGCCTTTGGGTACAGTCCCGACAAACTCCATAGCCAGTAGCAAATTTTCAGCAATGGTAAGTGTGGGGATCAGTTGAAAAAATTGAAAGACGATTCCAATGTTTTCACCCCGCCATTTAGCCAGTTTGCTTTCGTTCATGGTAGATAATTGCGTGTCATTGATATTTATAGTACCCGAGCTAGGGTGATCAATTCCTGTAATCATATTTAAAAGAGTCGATTTGCCACTACCTGACTTTCCAACGATGGCCATAAACTCCCCGGATTTGATGTCGAGATTAACAGACATTAAAGCAGTAAATGATTGTGCTTTTGATGTAAATGTTTTGGTTACACTTTGTAGTGATATAATTGTATCGGACATTTTTTCTTTATTTAAGGGGAATGAGTATTTTGTTGTTTGTTGCCGAAAAGGTAAATTTTGTTTTCTCAAATGTGGGCATGCCGCTAAAAAGACTGAATCGCCAACCTGTAGACCAACCAAGTGGTTCAGCAGGGAACCCAAATGAGTGGTCGAGTTTACCATTATCATTTTTATCGTGAATTGCTAAAATGGAATACTCAGAAAAAGGTAAATCCTTGAATACGACAGCAATCTCTTTTCCCGATATTTGAATTGACTTTTGCAGATATGGATTGTCCATCTTATCCTTCTCTTTCGTAAAGACTTTGACAATTATTTTCCCGTTTACATGTTCAATGTTTTGGATTTTTACGACTAAATCACCCTTGGATTCAGGGGTTGATAAATTTGCGAGATTTAAGGTTACTAGAAAAATTAAAGAAACTAAATACATATTTTTATCAGTTTTAATGAATAACTGCGACAAAAATACAATGAGACTTTCCTATTTTCTTTGCAATTCTTGCTAACCTACTTTGCAATTCTTGCTATTTTCTCCTAACCTTGATGTAGATTGTGCGTAGCATAGTAAAATAGTTGAATTCACTAACATTTACAGGTAGCATTAATTTTTCAAATCCTGATAGTGAACTAACAATATATTGTGAGGGATCAATATAGTTTTGCTTGTATTGAATAAGTGCTTTTGATGTGATTTGAAAATCACCGATAATATCAAAAAATGTATAATAACCTTCATCAATCGTAAAGGAATAATCAGCCTTTAGGAATAAATCAGCATTCTTTTCTATACCTGCATAATACCTACATTCATTAGTTGCTTTATGAACCGGAACATCTATATAAATACCGTAGGCGGTAGCAGGTTTATTTATGCCGAAAATGATTTTTTCATACGCTTTTCCCAGATTCTCTTCAATCAGATTAGTAGGAAATACTATCAATTCTTTTTTACCAATATAAGTTAAAGGTAATTTGAACTGTTCGGTTTTCATTTTAGATTCCTTTTTCGAGGTGTTGTTTTTTTGATATTCCGAAGGAGGTGTTTTATAGAATTGTGTAAAAGATCTGGTAAACACAGAGGGAGAAGAGTAGCCGCATTCAAAGGCCACATCTATTTGTTTACATTTCGGATACATGATCAGGAAATGAGCGGCGTGTTCGAGGCGAATTTTATTGAGGTATTGTAACGGGGACAGTCCTGTTTCCTTTTTGAATAATTTTTGAAAATGGAACTTTGATAAATAAACTTCAGCTGCTAAATCATCCAACAACAATTCTCGCCTGAAGTTATTAGAGATATGCAATATTGATTTTTCTATTCTCTTGTCCATGTCTTGGGTATTACTGCCAACGTGTTTGTATTATGATTTGTGCGGCTTAAAAACCAAATATTTTTCCGCCGTAGCAATATTTTTATTGAATGTTTGTCGGTTTGTACTAAATCCGATTTGAGCATAAATTATATACGGTGTTGCCTGTAGTTATTTTTCAAATTCAAATTTATCGTATACTCTTGTTAGTTTTATTTTATTCGGTAAATCATATAAATATGAAATTAATTCGCCTAATATTCTTGGTTCAAACATAGTCTCAATATAATTCCTTTTTCCATTGTGATAAACAATGATAGTTTTAATCATTCCATCACAACATAAAGAGTCGTCAGTTATATTAATTGTACTAATTTTTGCTTTTATAAGTAAATCTGTCAACTCATTAAATAATTGATTATCTAATTTACCAATGAAATTTCCTGATTTTTCTTTATCAATAATTATTCCGCTAGAATCTTTAAAGTAATTTGCATTAATTTTAATATTTCTAACTGAGTCAATCATAAAGTTAATTTCAGGACAAGAGCCAAAACAAGCAGATGTATGAAATACTAACTTTTCAAATATAAAGGATTTGTCGGTAATGTATTCTTGGTTTTTAAGAGTTATTGCGTTTTCTGAATCAAAGAAATTTTTAGAGAATTTAGAAGCGGGTTTTACAATTAGCTGACTATCATTGAGCTTTATGATTTTTAAATCATACTTGTCAGTAATCATTTTTTTGAAGTCATCACTTGAAGTAAAATATCTAGATTGAAAACTTAATGTGTCTGATATTATTTCTAAATAGAAGTCGTCATTTCTAGTTTTGCTAGTTAATGTGCTTTTTTTAGTAAGATTTTCAACTATTGAAATCATTTCATTGTCTTCTGAAATCCAATTTCCTTTTAGTCTTTCTATTTGACCAAAACTTAAATTAGAAACGAGAAATAAAATTAAAAGTAAGAATTTTCTCATAATTACAGGCAACTAATGGCTAACAGCCATATAATAATTTACCAAATATACATTTAATTGAAATGCTTTATTATATTCATTCAATGAAGCGCTTCTTTTAGAATTTCAGTACCGGAATAATCATTCTTAAGTGTGATCTATAATTGATGTTGACCCATAGTGTCAACATAATCTTCAATATTGTGAATATTCATAGCTTTTAATTTAAGGTTAATTTACGAAATTAAAATCAGAAAAACCGTTGCTTAATAATTAGTATTGTAAATGTTCTGCACTTATATCTATTAGTTTTATTACTTATGTTTTATTTATTAGTCTTATTACTTTTATTATATTTTATTTATTTGTTTTATTACAATTATATGCTTTACTACATATACTACAAATATTACATAGATTTCATTTATTTGTCTTATTGCATATATTATATACATTGTATTTAATACACCTGTAATATATTTTAAATAAATTTACTTTGACAAATTCTTCATTATTTTTAGCTTTTTTCCCTTTTGCTAAAGATATAAATGGGAAAAACGATTATTTAAAATAATTTCTCCTCTTATTTTTTTTGAGCTTGCTTAGTTCTTCATTTGGGGAATCTGAGGAATCGGAATTATTCTCTGTAAGAATATCAAAAGTTTCAAATATTGAATTTAAACTCTCGTTTGAATTTATATGCTCATTATTAAATGATTGAGTAATTTTTTGTTCAACATTTAATATAATTGAAAGTTGATTTTTTTCTTTTGGAGAACCATTTTTAAGGATGTTTTGATTTTTAAATTTCTCAAGTTCGGGCCTCGCATAATTGAAAAACAGGTCAAATGTTTTTTCATTCATATTAATCCAGTTTACTCTATCAAAACCAACATGGTATTTATTGTTTCCAATAGACCTACTTGTTGACTTCTCATTAGACATAGGGCTCAATTTTAATCGTTGAGTTTTATCTTTTCTTGAAACAATTAAATGTGAGTGAGATTGAAGTCCAGGCTTAAAATCTCCAGCTCTAACTTCTCCATTAAGAACTTTTTTATCTGTCCCTTTGTATTTTCTGAAATGTTCAATTTTTCCAAAATAGACTAAATCCTTTCCCGAGCATAAACCTTTTTCCTGTCTATTAAAATTTAAGGCATAATTGTCCATAATCAACCTTATAAAATGCCGAATTAGTTCATTGTATTTTTCTAACTCTTCAAGATTCATATCCCATACATCTATAATATCATTTTTACCAGTAGCTTTATAAGCAATATGCTTTAATTCATTTTTGCTAAAGCTAATAGTTGGGGCAAAGTATTTTGCATCTGATTTCCCAAGTTTTTTAATATTATGATCTATGGTATCTATTACCGCAATGCAACTAATATTGATTTTGTCATTAGAGAAAAACTGTTGTTTTATACTCTGTAATTGGGCAAATTCTTCGACAGAACTAGTTTTATTAATTATCTTATCTAAATCTTGATTTTCTTTATCCAAGTAAAAAGTTAAATTTTTACAGCTACCTATATTATCGGCTCCAAGTGTACTATGTGGTTTACAGATTGGCATTATTTAAAAATTGATTTTAATTTTTCTTGAATTCCAGTTTTGTTTTTGACATCTATGAGTTCACAAATGGTTAAAATGGCTTGTTCATTTTTCTGAAGCCCTTGATTAACAATTTTGGTACGATCTGAATCAATTTTATTCATCTTATTTAGAACTTCAAAAAATAAACTATTAATCTTTTTTGTTTCTTCTTCATGTTTTTTTTGATAATTATAAATATCACTTTTAAGCTCTTTTTGATACTCAAAAATATCCTTTCTTAAAGGAATTAGAATATCTCTTTCTTGAACTTTTAAGAAGGAAACAATTCTTTTATCTAACGCTTTAACCATTACAGAAGGGTTTTGGTTTATGGCATCTTTTGGGTCAATTCCAGTTTTTTTGAAATAGAAAATCATAGCTTCAACGAGGTTTCCGTATTGCATGCTAAGACTCTCTGAAAGCTTGGTTAGCTCCTTATGAGCTGTTTGATTTATGATGATACTTTTCTTCATTTTATAATTTTTAGGGTTGTAAATCAGTCGCTTAAATAGTCTGTTATAAGATTGTTATAAATTGTTATAAAACTAAATTTTAATGATAGCCTTGATTTTATTGGGTTTATAGCCTCGCAGAGCAAGTCGAAATAGGGGAACAGCCCCTGTTCTACTTGCTCTCTAAAAGAGACTTTTTTGTTTGATTCTTTTAAATTTATAGAAAGTAATAACTTTGGTTGTAAATTCAGTCTTGTTATTTTTAGGAAAAGGGAATAAATATCATTTATAAATTTATCCATTTTAGTAAGCTTTGTTCTAATAATTAAACAGCTTAAAAATTCCTTGTTATTTTCTGTCTTTTTCCAATTAAGAATTAATATCTTCATTTATATTTTTTTAGTTTAAATGTCCAGATGTGCCGATTTTTTTCCAAATTAAAAATTATTTAATATTTTGATTGTCAGTATTATATTTTAAATAAATGGAAATTTAGTTTACATAATCGGCTCGGCACTATTTACTCCCTAGAAATGAATCGGCTACTTTAGCCGATTATTTCGTAACACTAATTGATGCCGAGCCGAATTTCACTATTTATCAAGTGTAATTACCACAACAACAGGTTGTTGTGGTAATTATTGAATCGGCACTATATGTCCGATTTTTTAAGCCATCGTCTAATGGTCTTTTCGCTACAATTGAAAGATTTAGCAATTTCAACATTACTTTTTCCGGATTCCTTAAGTTCTCTTGCCTCTTGATACTTAATTAAATCAGTTTCATTATTATCTTGTTGTAAATGACTTTTTTCGGAACCAAATCCTAATAAATTAAATTTCAAAAATGAATCCTCTTTGGTAATTTGGCAGTTTATAACATTATCAGTACCAAACTCTAATGGGTAGTTTCGATTCTTTAATTGCTTGATATATCGTATGTCATTTCCTTTAACGGATTCACCAATACAAAAACAAACATCAACAAAGTTTGATAGTGCTTTAGAACCAGCAAGGTCCTCTAATTGTAAAGGCGTATAAATATCACGCTTTGGTGTATGTGCTATTAAAAGGATAGATAATTTGTCTTTTCTAGATAGGGCAAGTACAACCTTCATTAAGGCCATAGCTTCATGACTTTTCTCATTTGAAGCAGAAATGAAGGTTATGTTATCAATGATGATTACATCAGCATTATTGCTTTTGACTTTCTCTTTGATTGCTTCAATTATTAACTCTTCAAAAGATTTTTCACCATTCTCAAGGTTCTCATTCCTGTCTATTTCTACTCTTATAAATTCATTACTAAATTTATGAAGTGTACTATTATTAGTTGAGTATCTTAGCTGAAAAGCTTTTGTAGATAGTTCAAAATCAAAATAAATGACTATCCTTTTTTTACTGTTCAGTCCAAGCGTAGGTTGGCCATTTGAAATACCATCTGCTAGCTGGACTGTAAGTATAGATTTTCCTATTCCGGTGTTGGAAAACAGTATTCCGACCTCTCCTTCATGCCAGATATTACCAAATAATTCACTTGGATCGGTTATTTTTGACCCGATTTCCAACCATTCATTGGCTAATTTATCCATAAGGACATTTTTTTCTAGAGGTAAACTATATTTCGGGTTTTTTAATTTTTTTTTATTCATATAAAAAGATAATATAGAAACCGTATATTTGTATTATACGATTTAACGTTAGACTTAAATTTTGAAAAAAACAAAAAGCATAGTAGAATTAGAGCTACTATGCTTTTCTCATATACTTATACGACTTAGGTTTATTGTCCTCTGTAAAAAGGTCGGAATGATGGATTAATTTTCGGTTAATTCCATAAGTTTCTATATGAAGAAAACCAGCCTTATTATAATTCTTGATAGTTTGTGAATCTACTTTCAAAATTTTACTAGCCTCAGGGACTGTATAGAATTTTAGTGTGTAATCTTCCTTTGGGGCATTTTTTACTTCAAGAACAATTCTTTTAAGCTCTGTTAATTGATTGTTGATGATTTCGAATGGGTTGTTTAAATCTCTCATTTGCATAAATATTTTATTGTTTATTTATGCGAAAGTAGGTAGAGGGATATACGAGAATTAATTGGGAATTAACTCTTTTTTACGTTATTCATAAAATCATCAATAAAAGTATTTACAAGTGGATAATTTTTGAACTCTTTATTTTTAAATAATAATTCTATTATATTATTATTCTCTTTGCATAAAAGATTAATGTTTTTCTCAAATTTAATTTTAGAATAATGAGTTTTCAGAGAACCAGGTTTAATGTTTTCAATTTTTCCGACTTTAATAAGAAATATTTTCTGAGATGGGTATTTTTGCGTTTCAAGTCTTTCTTCTTTATATAAATGCTGAATTAAAACATATTTTAAAGCATAATACTTAAGTCCAAAACCTCCTGGTCCTTGAGAAATTTCTATATTATTGTTTAATTTAATTTTTTCGCTCCAAATAAATTGTTTAGAAATTATCAACAAAATAAAATTTAATATTACTAATATTATTAATGCTGAGATATTAAATACATAGTTATTTGAATTGTTGTTCCTTATCCATTGTAATAAAAAAAATGGAACAAATATAAATGTAACATTCGAAAGTAAGCGTAACCAATCATATGTTTTATCCCAAATTGATTTCCCTTGTAACTTAGAAGTCAGGTATGGTTTGTATTTATACATTATAAAAATGCTATGTGAAGTAATTAAAAAAATATTTAGAATAAATAAAATTAGAAGCGGATCCATTGAGTGGGGTTTGATAGGTTAGGGTTATTTTAACTAAGATGTTTATAATTAACTATAAAAATAGTAAATTTGTTTGATACAACAATACAAAATAAGTTTGGATAAATTACCAACGCGACTACGAGCTCAAAAAGAAAACCCTTATAAACAAAGGGTTTGTGAGGTGTAATAGTGGAGACGCCGGAACTATAAACAATCTATTTTTTCACTTTTTAAACCTCAACAAAAATACTGTTTTTCCCTCATTTACTTTGTAAATACAATAACTATACCGTATAACGATTATTGAAAAATATTTAAGAGTATTTAATAATGATAAAATATGTTGACTAAATGTTGACTAACTTATTTTAAAATATTATATTTGAGTGTTCAAATGGTTTTTATACCCAAATTATGGCAACAATTAAATATTTACTTCAAAGTAAAGGCGAAAATGCACAAATCTATCTTAGACTTTCATTAGGCCGGGAAAAAGCAACAAATAAAGATGATAAACCAAAGTTTATAAGTTATAAACAAAAAACCGGTTTTACTATTAATTCTAAGGGTTGGAGTGATGCAACTGGTTTACCTATTCCTAAAAAAGACGATACAACTATTCAAAATTTAACGGCGGATTTAAGAACTTTAACTAAATACGTGCTGGATGAGTTGAACAAATCGAGCAGCAAAGGCATTGAAGTTAATAGCAGATGGTTAAAGGAAACTATAAGCAAGTGTTTTGATCGCGTTGAATTAACGGAACTTGAATATTTAAATAATTACGGCGAATTTTTTTTAAAGCAATTAAAATATAAAGGCTCAAATAACAAAATAGGCGTTTCACGCTCAACCGAAAAAAAGTACACTACAATAGTCAAAAAAATAAATTCATTTTCCACTTATAAAAAAACAAAATACAAAATTGTTGATGTTGATCTAAAATTTAGGAATGAATTTATAAAGTATTTAAGTGAACACGATAAATTAATGGATAACACAATAGGCCGTTATTTGAAAGTAGTAAAAACCATTTGTTTGGATGCGCAAAAAAATGATTATGAAACAAACAAACAGTTAAAGCACTTTCAAGGTTTTACAGTTAAGGCGCCTAAAATTGTTTTGTCATTTGATGAGTTGGAACAA
Source organism: Lutibacter flavus (assembly GCA_945903795.1). Classification (GTDB taxonomy): domain Bacteria; phylum Bacteroidota; class Bacteroidia; order Flavobacteriales; family Flavobacteriaceae; genus Lutibacter; species Lutibacter flavus_A. Next base: position 16,156 of record CAMDPE010000009.1, read on the forward strand.
ATAAAACGCAAAGAATTAGTTAATAATATGCACGAAATTGCACGCGACTGGTTAATAATTGGATGCTACACCGGCCAACGCGTTTCCGATCTTATGCGAATGAACAGCAGTTTTATAGATAGGATCCACAATTTTGATTTTATTGTCTTAGAACAGATTAAAACAGGCAAAATTGTACAAATACCGGTTCACAATGAAGTAAAGCAAATATTAGATAAAAGAAACGGCGAATTTCCACCTTTATTTAATCACAGTATGGAAAGTAACAACGTATTATTTAACCGTTATTTAAAACAACTTTGTAAAATTGCGGAAATTGAAAATATTGTTGAGGGCAATTATTTTGATGAGTTAAAAGGTAGAACCATAACCGGATTAACTGAAAAACACAATTTAATATCTTCTCACATTTGTAGACGCTCGTTTGCAACTAACTTTTATTCAGATAGGAAATATCCAACGCCTTTATTAATGAATATAACCGCTCACAGTACAGAAAAAATGTTTTTGGAGTACATAGGTAAAAAACCGATTGACTACGGTTTACAATTGGCCGGAATATGGTCAACCGAGGCATTAAAAGAGAAAAAAGAACCTAATTTAACAGTTGTTAAAGACGCGGCCAATAGTAATTAAAAATCCTCTAGTGTTAATAACTATTTTGGAATTTTAAAAAAAACAATTCAGAGTTGCATAATATGTTATTGAGTAACAAATTATGTTATAAAAAATAGAATAATTATTAACAATTTTTTAAACAAATAAAATTTATAAAAATGGGAAATCACTTACAAGAAATGACAGAATTAAACAGTGAAATTTTAGGTTGTTCAAATTCGTTTATAGGTCAACCACACGAACTTGAAAATTTCAAATACTTAATAACTGATGGAATAAACAAACAGTTATTTGAATTAATGCAAAACACAAAACCATTAAATACAGGATTTAAAGAAGAGTTTGAAGAGTTTGAAAACCTAATGTTTAATATCAATAATTTAAAGGAATTATTGGAAATGATTTCTAAAAAATAAATTAAACACCTCACCAATCAAAACACCAATAGCTGAGGTGTTTTGATTGGTATTAATCAAAAGACAATGCACATAAATACTTATACTTTAAAACAATACCAGGAATGTTATCCGGATCTATTGGAACGTTATAAATTAGAATATGAAGATTATAATGAATTTACTTTTATAAATGAAGAGTTAAAAAATTTTTACGATTCAATATTTGATATTGATGAATTAAACGATAATCATGAAATGGATCAAATATTATTTTCAAGAAAGGTCTTTCCACAAAACTTTTTTGAACAACGTGATTATGATCACACTGTCTTTATGGATGCAGTAAAAAAAAGTAATTTGAGTTCTTCAAAGATTATTGATTTTTTAGAAAGTAGAAAGCAAGAACTGGAGGCCAAAGATTCACCAAAGAACAAAATGCCTGAAACTGATAAACAGTATTTTAAAGTAGGTTTGCTATTTGCAGAAAATAAAATTTACAGTATTAGGAAGGATGGAATTTTGGAGTACTATTGCCTAAATGAGAAATTTAAGAGTATAAATGCGCTAAGTATACATTTGAAGCTTACAAGAAAATATATTGATGATACAATTAAGGAACTTGCAACCCGTCACAATATTTTTAGGAATTTAAATTATATGACAAATATTGTAGATTATTGTAACGAAAACGAAATAACAATACATTCAGAATTCTCAAAAAAATATGCTGCACTTCAAGAAAAAGAAGACCAAAAATAATATTAATTACAATTGCACCAAAAACTGCACAGGTGCAACTAATTAAATAATAACTAATTTAAATAATATTGTTGAATAATTTAAAACATATTCAACAATGTCAGCACTTCAGTTTATAAATTTAACTCCAGAAGAAAACCAAAACGCAATTATTAAAGGTGTCGAACTTCTAATAAATGAATTAAAAAAGGACTTTAAACCAAAAGTACCGGAAGATTTGATGACGCGCCAGGAGACTGCAGACCTCTTGAAGGCGAATCTCGCTTCAATTCACAACTGGACTAAAAGGGGTTTAATTCAATCTTATGGCCTGGCCGGCCGCGTATACTACAAAAGCTCAGAAATTGAAAACGCTATTGTTAAACTAAAAAAATAGCTTTATAATGTCTGAAAAAGAAAAAAGCCTTGCAGTCGAAAAACATAACAAGGCAGTCAAAATAGAAAGTCAAATATACATAAAATCTCGCTCCAAAATCAAAACAGCAAAGTGTTTATGATTATGGAAGGATGGATAAAACTACATAGGCAATTATTGGATTCCGATTTATGGAAAAGCGAACCGTTTACACGTGGTCAAGCCTGGGTAGATTTACTTTTATTAGCCAATCATCAAGAATCATTTTTTTATAAACGTGGAGTAAAAATCATTGTCAAACGAGGTCAACTTGCAAGGTCTGAAGTTGAATTAAGCGATCGTTGGAAGTGGTCAAGAACTAAAGTCAGAAAATTTTTAAATGATTTAAAAAAAGAACAGCAAATTGAACAGCAGAAAACCAATGTAACACAAGTCGTTTCAATTGTTAATTACGAACTATTTCAAAAAAAAGAACAGCAAATTGAACAGCAGAAAGACAGCAAAAGTACAGCAGAAGTACAGCAGAAAAACACATACAAGAATGAAAAGAATGAAAAGAATGAAAATATAATAAAAAATAAACCTGTTTTTAATTTTAGAAAAAATTTAATTGATTTTGGTTGTAAAGAAAATTTAGTTGAAGACTGGTTAAAAGTTCGAAAAACTAAAAAAGCTACAAATAGCAAAACCGCCTTTGATCTTTTTACATCTGAAGTTAAAAAATCTAATAAGGGCCTAGATGATATTTTAAAAATTTGCATTGAAAAAGACTGGAAAGGTTTCAAATCAGAATGGTTAGTTAATACAAGTCAAAATGGTCAACACAAACCAATAACCGAAATGAATCAAAAAGTAATTGAAAAAATGCAGCAATGGGATTAGTAATTAATTTAAAACAAAAATCATGAAAAAAACTGAAGAAACTGAAGAGATTCAAGAATTAGCAGCTAAGGTTGTAGATGCCTTATTGGCAGATATAAGAAAACATTAATAATTTAAAATAGAAATTATGAAAAGAGTATTATTAAAAGAAGACAAAAATTTGTTAATCGAAATATGTGGTGATCTAAACCAATATTTACCATTATTAAACAAAGTAAAAAAGAATTATGATAATCTAGAAATGGGAGCTTTCAGCAACGAAATTTTCAAAGAAATTGTACTTAAAGGAATTGTTGGAATTGAAGACAATTTCACTAAATACCTAGAAAATCAAATTAAGAAAATGGATGTAACAAATTCAGTTTTAATACAAAATTTGTTAAATGGATGTAAACCATTGTTTCAAAAACTTGCAGATTCAGTAAATGAGTTGAAAAAATTTAAACCGGAAACATATAGCAGACATACCGGGTTAAAGTTAAAATATATCTCATTCAATGATGAGGTTTTTTGCTTAAGCATTAACGACAAAGAGGAAATTCTAGAAGATAATTGTAGGATTTATTTAGAGAATGAAGAGGAAAAAGAATTGTACGATAATTTAACAGCATTAACTGAAGCTTATGATAAAGTAACAGAAAACCTCAACAACTTAAATTATGGTTCAAATTTTAACGCCGGCAAAGGACTTGCAGCAATTGCAAATTCATTTTTGGAGTTAAACGATAATAAATATTCTATTATTCCGGGTTCCATAAAGTTTGCAACAAATTACAATGAAAACAGATTAAAATACAGCTAGCATTTAGCTATTGAAGGGAGCGTTTAACGTTCCTTTTTTCGTAAAGTAGGTAAAAATACATTAAAACAAATCTAGTCTTATGGAACCAAAAAGAGCTAAAACACCAAATAGCGGCCGTAAAGCCGGAACGCCAAACAAAACAACTAAGGAAACAAAACAACTACTTCAAAAAATAGTAGGTAAAGAATTAGAGAAAATAGGTTCATTGTTAACAAAATTAGAACCAATTGAGCGTATCAATGCTATTTCTAAATTATTGCCTTACATACTTCCAAAACAAAATGAAATTAAAGCGGAAATTACAACAAGTGATATTTTAACACCTGAAGACCGGGAAAAAAGAATTGAGGAATTAATAGCAAAGGCGAACAAAAATTAACATTAAATACTTAAAAATGGGAAATGTAAATCCAACATTAAGAAATAGAGTACGCTATATGCTTTACTGTAAAGGAATGAGTAATATAGAAATTACCGAGCCTATTGGCTGGAAAGATGATGACAAGGAATTTACCAGAATAAAACCATACGATGGTTTGTTTACCAATTTCAGCAACAGCTTAAAATTTATTGGCGAAGGGAAAGACTGGATTGAATTAGTTGATGAAACTTATGGAGTTAACGCAAACATTCGATTAATGAAAGATATTAGACACCCCAAAACCGATAAATGGGAGCGTTCCTACGATGGTTTTTTGGACCTAATGACAAAAGAAGTTGAAGATAATAAACTAAGTCTTAAATTTAATTCAGGCGGCCTCGAAAAATTAATTAAGTCCAGGGAAAGTGAACAGTTGGAATTGGAGCGTTTAGATACTATGGATGGTTTGTCTATAAAACCTTTAAAAATTGACAAAGTTGCTTTAAACGGACGTAAAATATTCCTTAAAAGTTTACTAGAAGTTAAAGAAGTTGACAAAGTTAGTGATGGTTTCAGAGGACAAGGAAGCGATGGACAAAATGAAGGACAATTGGCCATTCCTGTAACCGTTAATTACAGTTCTGATGAGTTGATTCATAATCAACAAAGAAATATATTTCAATTTACAACAGGATCCGGAAATACGATAACAACAGGCGAACCGGCTGCAATGTTTTATGCAAATAACAACCGGGAAAAGAATTTAAAGGTTAATATCAAAGTTACCTGCAAAATTAAACCGAGAAGCATTTCGGCAAGCAATATCATCATGCGTGTTGATTTGGTGCGATATGGTGGCGGTGAAGATTTTAATTTATTGAGCCGAACACCGCTTTATGTTGTGCCAAATCCTTACAATATGAACAACCATATTGTTAATGTGGACTATACGGCAAACATCAATTTATTGGCCGGCGAAAGTTTGAGCCTTCATTGGTATGGTTCCGGAAAATTCAGCGGTGCAATTTTTAACCCAAACGATTATTTGTATGTAGATTTTGAAGAAACCGTGGCCAGCATCAACATTGAAGAGGACAGTTTTTATGAAAAATCAATTTCAAATGTGTTGCTTCCTTATGAAGTTTGTAACCGGTTGCTGCAAATCATTACAGGCCGAACAGATGCTTTGTATTCTGAGGCTTTAGGTAGAACCGATTTAGGTTATGAACAAGATGGTGGCTCTTCTTTAATTGGAATGGCTCATGGCCATTGGATTCGTGATTTTCAACAAGGAGATGAGTTGTACAAGAAATTTACCACTTCATTAAAAGACTTTTTCACTTCATATTTAGCCGTAAGAGGCTTAGCCATGGGCATTGAGAAAATTGGCTTTAAGGAACGTATAAGAGTTGAAGAAAGAAAGTTTTTCTATAACCGCAATATTACCATAAAATTAGGAAAAGTCATCAACGGAAAATTTGAGTATATCCAGGTAAACAACGTTAAAAGAAATAGGGATCCGGAATATTATTATTCAGGTTTGGAAGTTGGTTATGAAAAAGGCGGTGAATATGAAGAGGCGATGGGATTAGATGAATATAACACCAAAAGCACATTTACAACCGCAATAAAACAGGCTAACAATAAATTACAATTACTTTCAAAATACCGGGCCGATTCTTATGGAATGGAATTCGCAAGAAGAAAGCCAAAAGAAAACAACCCTACAACAGACAGCGCCTATGATAGTGATATTATGTTGTTAGATTTAAAACGTGGTATTACTGATATTTTTGAGCAAAGAGTTTGGCAAGATGATTTTGATCAACAGCCAACAGGAACCTATGATCCGGAATCTGCAACAAATTTAAGGTTAACACCATTTTCTATTCTTAGAAATAACGGATGGACTATTGCAGCTGGTTTGACAAAATATCCTTTAGAATTTGTCCGCTATGGGAGTTCAACCGGTAACAGCAATTTAAAAACCAAATTAATAGGAAAGCCGGAATATGCTGAAAATGGGAATATTCAAAACAATCTTTTAGAAAGTGCAAGATTTTTGCCGGAAAAGGTAAAATTTGAATATCCTGTTGATTTTGAAATGACACAAATATTGGCCGGGAATTCCGTAATTTTAGGGAAAACAATTCCAAATGTTTATGGATTGGTAGCTTTTAAAAATGAAAAGGGAGAAATAGAAAAAGGGTATTTGGACAATTTAAAACCAAATAACAAAGGAAATTGGGAAATATTAAAATCAACTAAATAATAATCAATAAAAACACCTCAAAGATGAGGTGTTTTTTTTAATCTGTAAATCTTTTAAAATTTGAAGTTTATTTTTTTTAATTCCCCAACTGGAATAAAAACACCGCCTCTTTCCACATAAATAGTATCTTTCTCATTCTCTATTGTAGAATTGAACATATCCTTAATATCGACATTTAACACTTCAGCTATCTGAGAAAGTAGTTCGAAACGCGGCTGTGTTTTTCCTGTTGCAATAAAACTGATAGTATTCTCAGATACATTCAGTTTTTCTGATAATTCTTTTCCGGATATATTTTTTTCCTTCAGTAGTTCTTTTAATCTTAAAAATTGCATAGTTGTAAGTTTTAATTATATTCAAATATACAAAATATAATCAATACTTATATTTTTTTTAAAATAATCTAAATAATGGTTGTATTATATCTAAATAATGATTAGATTTGTAATATATTAATCACATTAACATTTAGATTATGAAAAATATAATCAGTATTACCCAAACGTACTTTATTACAAGTGGAAATACAACCAAACAATTATCTAAACCACAATTTGAAAAACAAACCGGTATGAAAACGGAAAAATTTTCTGAATTATTTACAGAAATATTTGAAAATAGAGGTTACTTTAAATAAACCGTACTGATCTAGATAAATTTTTAAACAATTAAATTTAGTAGTAATATTTGCACCTCAGAAATGAGGTGTTTTTTTTGTCTTAATATTTGGTGAAATAAGCTTTAAAATAGTTGGTTTTTCAAGTTGTTGACTAAATGTTGACTAAAAAAATGAGGTGCAATAAATAAATGACTAATAATGTATTAGTTATGTGAAATATTCACAAAAAAAAGTGGAGACGCCGGGAATCGAACCCGGGTCCAAACAAGCAACCAAAATACTTTCTACATGTTTATTTTTCGATTGGTTTTCGACTTAAAGCTGACCGAAAACAGCCCACTTTAAGCTTAGTTTCTTTAGTTTCAAAATGCCAACGAAACAATGGCAAATCTATGTTAACTTTTACGATGCCTCTTTATTGACCGCCGTTAACCAAGGCTTTCAAGAGACATTCAGCTTTCACACCTAGTGTGACAAGGCTCATCCTACTGTAATTCGGATTAAGCAGCTAAAGCGTAGTTATCTTCGCCGTTTAAATTTTTGAATTTGTGATGTACGAGTGCTATTTCATTACTCGACATGCTTATACCTTAATTGACCTTGCAGTCAAAACCAGTCGTCCCCAATAAATCAAAGAACCAATTCTTCTAAGAAGAATGCAAATGTATAAAAATTCAATCAGATTATTGTTTGTAATATCCTTTAATTCCTGATATCTTTGAAGCAAAACTTATACCAAATTACACAATGAAGATAGGAATCCTTAAAGAACGAAAAAACCCGCCAGACAGAAGAGTTGTATTGTCACCAAAAAAATGTGCTGAACTTTTAAAAATTTATCCGCAACTTGAAATCAAAGTTGAAAGCTCTGATTCTCGTTTTTTTACTGATGAAGATTATATAAAGGAAGGGATTGAGGTTTTTGAGGATGTGTCGGATTGTGAAGTTCTTCTGGGCGTTAAAGAAGTGCCTGTTGAAAATTTAATTCCAAACAAAAAATATTTTTTCTTTTCCCATACCATAAAAAAACAAAAATACAACCGCAATTTATTGAGGGCAATTTTAGCTAAAAATATTGAGTTGTATGACCATGAAACCATCGTCGACAAAAATAATAATAGGTTGGTGGCATTTGGAATTTATGCCGGTTTTGTTGGTGCTTATAATGCTTTTAGAACCTACGGATTAAAATTTAATTTATTTAATTTGCCAAAGGGGGAAGAGTTGCACGATAAAAAGATGCTGATTGATGAGCTGAAAAAATTAAAATTGCCTGCTATAAAAGTTGTTTTAACAGGAAAAGGAAGGGTAGGAAACGGCGCTAAAGAAATGTTGGACGGTATGCAAATGCGTGAAGTAATGGTTGATGAATTTTTAACCCAAACTTTTGATGAAGCGGTTTATGTTCAAATAGATGTGTTGGATTATAATAAACGAAAAGACGGAATTGTTAAGGACCAAAATGATTTTTTTAGCAATCCGCAAGAATATGAAAGTAATTTTATGCGTTTTGCCAAAGTGGCAGATTTGTATATTGTTGGCCATTTTTATGGTGTTGGCGCTCCTTATATTTTTACCATTCAGGATGCAAAATCTCCAGATTTTAAAATAAAAGTAGTAGCTGATATTAGTTGTGATGTTGACGGACCGGTTGCTTCCACCATTCGCTCATCAACTATTGCGGACCCAATTTATGGATATGATCCAAAAAGTGAACAAGAAGTGAGTTTTTTAGAAAAAGATGCCATAGCTGTTATGGCGGTTGATAATTTGCCATGTGAATTGCCAAAAGACGCTTCTGAAGGTTTTGGGGAACAATTTGCAAAAAATGTGATTCCAGGATTTTTCAATAATGATAAAGAGGGTGTTTTACAAAGAGCCAAAATGACCGAAAACGGAAAACTTACGGAAAGATTCAGCTATTTGCAAGATTTTGTTGATGGAAAATAACCAGCAACATTTGCTGGAACAACTGGCAAACACCAAAATGCCCTTCGGAAAATACAAAGGAAAATATTTAATTGATTTGCCTGAATTTTATCTGGTTTGGTATCGCAATAAAGGTTTCCCTTCTGGTAAACTTGGCGAAATGATGCACCTGGTTTATGAAATTCAATTAAACGGATTGGAAGATTTGGTGAGAAGGTTAAGAGTTTGAAAGTTAAATATTAGATATTAAAAGTTAAATATTTTTTTAATTTTAACAAACTCTCTTTCCTTCGGAAAAGCCTGTCCCGTTTTAGTACGGGAGGCTGGGGATAGGAATTTATACATTTTTAAAATAAACCAAGCCATAAACAATGTGGCAAATTCCAAAAGAAAATCCCCACAAATAAAAAGCAAAACTTGGAAATAATATTGCTAAACCGCCAAGGATAAAGAAAATTAATCCCAAAATAGCAGTGGCACCAAACGTATTTTTGTTTGTTATAATACTGGCAGTCCCATAAAGAATCATAGAAGTGGGAATGATGAGTTTTAAGAGTCCGTTTGCCATCAGAAAATATAAAATAATTCCGCCGAGCAGCAAAAACAAAAAATAAATTCGTCTAATTTTTTTTGCTTTAAAATCCCATTTTCTTAAATAGATATTTTTTCTTCTCCTCTTATTAATAAGCACAATTATAAAGTAGGAAATTAAAATATAGAGAAAAGATATGGCAAATATCAATATTTCAAAAAAAGAAATAGGCAGCACAGAAACGCCTGATGAGCTTGAAGCATATTGCGACAATAAAAGATGAATTCCAAAAATGAAAATTAAAGAAAATATACCCGTAATAATTCCGGTGATTCCTCTTAATGACAAGTTGTGAATTTTTTTATTCAATCTTTGGATAAATTTAGCAAAAGCTAAAACTACGAAAAAAAACTGTTGAAAAATTATAACTTTTCAACAATGAAATGTTATTAACTAATTAAAATTTAACACAGATTAAGTTTAAATATTCAATAATTTTATAGCTCGATTTTCAACAACCATAAACCCACTTTAAAATGACAGAAGAATTAGTGTTCCCGAAAACCTTCACCTATAATGAATTGTTAAAGAGCAATTTAGCGTATTTCAAGGGTGATGAATTAGCAGCGACTACTTGGATGAATAAGTATGCTATGAAAACCAAAACGGGTGAGTTTTTAGAGTCAACGCCCGATGATATGCATCAGCGAATGGCGGTGGAATTTGGCCGTATTGAAAAGAAATATCAGGAAGGGGAAAAGAAAGGGGAAGGCCTTTCGGATTATGGAAAAAATCGAGAATTTTTGTCAGAAAAAGCCATCTTTGATTTATTTAAGGATTTCAAATATGTTATTCCTCAAGGAAGCGTGATGTCTTCTTTAGGTAACAATAATGTGATTGCTTCCTTGTCCAATTGTGTGGTTGTTCCTCCGGTTTTTGATTCTTACGGAGGTATATTTCATACAGACGAGCAATTGGCGCAATTGTTTAAAAGACGCTGCGGTGTTGGGGTTGATTTATCAAATTTAAGACCTGGCGGTGCTCAAGTTTCCAATTCGGCTGGAACTACAACAGGAGCGGTTTCTTTTATGAACCGATTTTCAAATACCACCAGGGAAGTTGCTCAAAATGGCCGGAGAGGCGCATTAATGCTCACGATGGACATTGCACATCCTGACATTGAAGATTTTGTAACAATCAAACAAGATTTGACAAAAGTAACCGGGGCCAATATTTCTATTCGCTTGTCCGATGAATTTATGGTAGCGGTTGTAAATGATGATGATTTCACCCTACGTTGGCCAATTGACAGCAAAACGCCAACCTATACAAAAGTAATTAAAGCAAGATCACTTTGGGACATAATTATAACTTGCGCCCACAATACCGCTGAACCAGGCTTGATATTTTGGGACCGTCAACATTATTATTCAACATCTTCCATTTATCCCGGATTTAAAAACAGTTCCACAAATCCTTGTTCAGAAATTGCCATGCAAGGTGGCGACAGTTGCCGTTTAATTGCAGTTAACTTGTACAGTTTTGTGAAAGATCCTTTTACGGATAAAGCCAAGTTCGACTTTAAAAAATTCTATGAAGTTGTGTATGAATCACAACGTTTAATGGATGATTTGGTGGATTTGGAATTGGAAGCCGTAAATAAAATTTTCAATAAAATAATGCACGATAAAGAGCCTGATGAAATTAAACAGGTTGAAATTGATACTTGGAAATTGTTATATAAAACGGGAAAAAAAGGGAGAAGAACAGGTTTAGGATTTACTGCTTTGGCGGATGCTATGGCAGCTTTAGGCAAAAAGTTTGATACCGATGAAGCAATTGCAGTTGTTGACGAGATTATGAAAACCAAATTGCGAGGTGAGTTCGACAGCAGTATTGATATGGCAATTACCCGTGGTAAATTTGAGGTGTTTAATCCTGAAATTGAAAAATTTTCTGAATTTGTACAAATGATGGAAAAAGAATTTCCGGATGTTTATGAACGAATGATGAAATACGGAAGAAGAAATATTTCTATCAGTACCGTGGCGCCAACCGGAAGTTTAAGTATGCTGGCACAAACATCATCAGGAATTGAACCGGTTTATTTGTTGTCGTACAAACGAAGAAGAAAAGTAAATCAGGACGATACAAATGCAAAAATTGCTTATGTCGATGCAATGGGAGATGCGTTTGAGGAATTTGAAGTATATCATCCAAAATTAAAACAATGGATGGAAGTTACAGGAAAAACCGACATCAAGGAAAGTCCTTATAGCGGTTCAACTGCGCCTGAAATCGATTGGAAAAAACGTATTGAAATGCAGTCGTTGGTTCAAAAATACACCACGCATTCCATCAGTTCAACCATTAATTTGGCCAGCGATGTAACTGTTGATTTGGTGGGTGATATTTATATTGAATCTTGGCGTAAAGGTTTAAAAGGAATTACGGTTTACAGAGATGGTTCCCGAAGCGGAATTTTAATTGCAAATGACGATAAAAAATCAGACAAAAAAGTAGATTGTTATGCGGAAACAGTTTTTCCAAAGCGACCTAAAAAAATTGTGGCTAAAGTGGTTCGTTTTCAAAACGATTATGAGAAATGGGTCGCTGTTGTTGGTTTAATCAACAATAGGCCTTATGAAATATTTACAGGTAAAATTGAAGATGCGTTTCTTTTACCACCGTGGTTGGAAGAAGGTTGGGTAATTAAAAATAGGGATAAAAATGGAGAATCGCGATACGATTTTCAATTTCTGGATAAAGACGGCTATAAAGTGACTTTTGAAGGATTGTCCCGTACTTTTGACAAAGAATATTGGAATTATGCCAAATTAATTTCTGGTGTATTGCGTCACGGAATGCCAATTCAGTACGCTGTAGATTTAATTAATAATTTAAATATGTACGATGATAATATCAATACATGGAAAAATGGGATTGCGCGTGCATTGAAACAATTTGTGGCAGACGGAACACAGGCAGTTGATAAAAAATGCCCTGAATGCGGTGATCCTGACGGATTAATTTATGAAGAAGGCTGTTTGAAATGCAAAAATTGCGGACATACCAAATGTGGGTAACAATATGCTGAAATATAAAAAAAGCGACAAAATTTTAAAATTTTGTCGCTTTTTTTATGAGCTAAATAAATTTGACAACTTATTTAAATGAATTTATCGTTTTTCTGATAGCCACCAAACGGGTCAATAAATTTTCTAAATATTTTATATCCAACATATTGGCGCCATCGCTTTTTGCATTTGCTGGGTCAAAATGGGTTTCTAAAAATAATCCGTCAACACCAACTGCAATTCCTGCTCTGGCAATGGTTTCAATCAGTTCAGGTTTTCCGCCGGTAACGCCGCTGCTCTGATTTGGTTGTTGTAAAGAGTGTGTGATGTCTAAAATAGTTGGCGCAAACTGTTGCATTTCCGGGATTCCCCTAAAATCAACAATCATATCCTGATAACCGAACATCGTTCCTCTATCAGTAATCCAAACTTTTTCGTTGCCGCAGTCCAATACTTTTTGTACGGCGTGTTTCATGGCGCCTGGACTCATAAACTGTCCTTTTTTCAGGTTGATAACTTTTCCTGTTTTAGCAGCAGCCACCACCAAATCGGTTTGGCGCACCAAAAAAGCGGGAATTTGTAATACATCAACATATTCGGCCGCCATTGCAGCATCTGTAACTTCATGAATATCTGTTACCGTTGGAATGTTAAAAGTATCGGAAACTTTCTTCAATATTTTCAGTGCTTTTTCATCGCCAATACCACTAAAACTGTCAATTCTGGAACGGTTTGCTTTTTTAAAACTTCCTTTAAAAATAAAAGGAATTTCTAATTTATCAGTTACTTTTAAAATGTGTTCGGCAATTCTTAAGGCCATTTCTTCACCTTCAATGGCGCAAGGACCAGCCAACAAAAAGAAATTGTTGCTTTTGGTGTGTTTTATATTTGGAACTAAATCTAAATTCATTGTATCTAATTTTATGTAAATGTACTGTTTTTCAAATTTAAACTTAAAAGGTTGAAAAGTTAAATTTTTTTCAACAACTAATTACTAATAATTCGAACTCCTTCACTATGGCTGCTGAATTCTGGCGCGTACATACTTTGGATGTTTGTAATTCCGTTGCTGAAATTGCCGGCATTATTTACGCGTAAATCATATTCAAAAACATAAACGCCTTTTGGCAAATTCTCAAAAAAGAAATTTGTTGAAGCGTCTTTGGTGCTTTCGTAATAACCCAATCCGTCCTGCCATTTGTAGGCAGACAACACATTGATAGGTTCCAATCCGCTGGCACGCATATCTTTCATATGAACAAATTCCATCGGCCTGTCAACTTTTAATTCAATACGCACGGTAATTAAATCACCGACTTTTAAAGGTAAATTTTGGGTAATTTCTGTTAACAGTTTGCCTTTATCTGAATTGGTTTTCAAGAATAGTTTTTTAGTCAGTTTAAGCGGTGTTTCGGCTGATGTTATTTTGTCTAAATCTTCAAAATATTGCCAATACAATCCGCCCCAGGCAATACCTTTGTCTTTTTTGGAAATGGTTACTTCACCCATCTCTGGCTTAATTTCAGTGCCATTCCAAGAAGTTTTAAAGTAGCCCGTGCCCGCTTCAATTTTTACATTTTCCAATGTGGAAGGTTCCATTTTTTGGTTTCCTACCCTAACTTCAACCGATTCGTTTATGGCCAGCCAATCACTTCCTTGCAATAACAAAGCATACACGGCTTCTGTGGTCGCTTTTGTGGTTTTCCAGCTATTTGTTTGCTTATTTTTCAACAACCAAACTTTTAGTTCATCAACCGTTGAGGTATTATTTTCAATTTCAGAAAAAGCTTCAATCAGCAACGCCTGAGTTTCAATCGGCGCCTGGTGCCAAAACCAGCTGGCGGTGTTTTCTTTCCAATACATGCCCAATTCTTCGTTTGTAATACTGTTTTCATGCAGCGATTTTAAAATGGCTGAAGCCGCCGTTTTATTTTGCGTTCTGTGCTGAATTAAAGCAATCATTCCTTTTGAATACAAATTGAATTCTTTCCAATAGCTGGCTGATTGCTTGGTATAATAATTAACGGCTTTTTGCACATTTTCTGAAATTTTTACCTCTTTATAAAAACTGCGCATATACAAATAATGCAGTTGAAGGTGCCCTAAATGATTTTTGGCCAGATAATCTGTTTCCGCCTTTATACCTTTTTCTTTGGATTTTTCCTTGTCTCTTAATTTTTTGGCTTCCGCCAAAAGTTTGTCATAATCGTCCAAAATTTCTTCATCTAAAAAGTTTATGGCTTTTGAAATGATGTTTTGAGCCGATTTATCAACTGTTTCCGTACCGCTAAATTTAACGCCCAATTTTTGTAAATGTCCAAAACCAGCGGCAATGTGTTGGGTAATGTATCGGTTTGGATAATCGCTTCCTTTAAACCAAGGGAACCCGCCGTTGCTAAATTGTTGGTCTTTTAGTTTGTTGATGGCTGCCTGTTGGTCATTCGTCATTTTGTTTAAATCGAACAGCAACGCAATGCGTTTTTTCTGTTCGGTTTCACTTTGTGCATCGCGCAACCAAGGCGTTTCCTGAATAATAATGGATTTCAATTCCTCATTTTTTTCCAAATTTGAAATCAGCGCCTCACTCGATTTCCATTGATTGAAAACTTCCTGAATGCGCGGATTTGAATTTACAATATAAGAAGCCAGTGAATTTGCATAGTAACGAGAAAATGTTTGCTCGGAACAGTCGTATGGATATTCCATTAAATACGGCAAACTTTGCACCGCATACCAGGCCGGATTCGAAGTGATTTCCAATGTCAACTTATGGTTTTTAAGCGTGGTTGATGCATTATTTTTTAACTTGTCTAAAGTGAACGTTTTGGTTTGGTTGCTGCGAACCCACATGGACAGCGTTTCGGTCACCAACTTTCTGTTTGACAGCACCGGCAATACATTTTGTTCGCCGTCGCTAAAATCGCCGGCTTTCGCCATGATTTTATATTGCACCGCCTGAATATCCTCCGGAATTTGCAGTTTCCAGCTTATTTGCGTGTTTCCTTTTGCATCAACTTTGAAATTTTGTGAGGCAGAACTATTTCCCAAAAGTTCATTAATTTGTTTTCCGGTGATGGCATCAGTAAGATCTAAAACGGCAGTTCCATTTAACAGACTTTCTGTTAAATTTGAAATTTTGCTTGAAAATACGATGGTATCGCCTTCTCTTAAAAATCGAGGCGGATTTGGCAAAACCATCAGTTCTTTTTGAGTAACGGTGGTCAATGTTTTGGTGGCAGTTGCCAATTCTTTGGTATGCGTCAACAATTGCAATTTCCAGCGTGTCAACGCTTCAGGGATGGTAAAATTAAAACTTACGTTGCCATCTTTATCCGTTAATAAATGCGGATAGAAAAAAGCGGTTTCCTGAAAGTTTTTCCGAATTTTTATGGATGAAGGATCTAGTTTTTCAAGATTTTCCTCTTTTTTGGGTGCTGCTTGTTTCCCTTCATCAGCAAGGACAACTTCATATAACGATGCATTTTTAGAAATTATACTTAAGGGTACATCTTCCAATAATTCTTCCTCTTCAACAACTTCTATATTTCCTTTTTGCACCATTTTTTCAGCATTCATTCCTCTGATTCTGTAAGAATTGTTGAAATGGAACCTAAACCAATTTAATTGATCGAAAAATTGTTGGAGATTGTCATAATAATCCTGAGGTAAATTGGCAATAGTAAAATAGCTGTTCCCAAAACTGTTGTTTGCGTTGCGATTGTTATATGAATAATATAAAGGTTGATCAGTTGGATTAAATTCCCAGTTATGCGGCCTAAATTCATCCAAAGAAGCATCGTACATACTTGCTAACAATTCTGCGGCAACTTTATCGCCTTTTGTTCCTCTCACTTTAAAACTCCAGGTTTGCTGTTGTCCAGGTTGCAATTTATCTCTGAAAGTTACAGTTTCAATTTCGAGTTCTTTTTTCTCATAAGGCACTGAAATAGGCAAGGTGCCGCTTTTAAAAGCATTAAAATTGCTAAAACTGTAATGAACGGCAAATCCGCCCAAATCTTTTACATTGATCGGAATATGAAAAAATTTCGAGTTATTTTCGAGGTGAATAATTTGCGTGTCAATTATTTTATGGTCCTTTTCTATGTCGATAGTGACAAATAGGTTTTTTGAAGCCGAACCAACTTTGAGTACCACATTTTCAAAGGGTTTGTAACTTTGCTTATTTGCCGAAATCACAAATAATTGATTGTCGGCAACCTGATTTTCCCTTTCACTAAAAACAGTAAACAACTTTTTGTCGGTAACTTTTTGTCCGTATTTATCGGCGGTTTCCAGTTCTACTACATAGTTGCCCGACAGCCATTTTTGAATTTTCTTCAGCTGAATTTTGGTGTTTTTTGAGGTGTCAAAATTTGCTTCAAAAACCAAAGCGCCTTTTGGCCAGTTTTTAATTTCATTTTCATTGGTGTAAGCTTCGTTCGGAAATTTATTTCTGAAGATTTCTTCGTTTAGTTCCTGATAATCGGGCGCATTCCAAGGACGCGCTCGTAACACGTTTTTTGGCGCCTGCAATTTGTATATTTTCAAGTTTCCTATTGCTGAAACAATTTCATCGTTCAGGTTTTTGGTTAAAACGGTAATAATGTTTTCTTTTTTGTTTTTATCGATTTCACTGGCCATCTGAATTTCCGCTATTATAGCGTGGTAACCAACTTTTAT
>CAMDPE010000010.1 GCA_945903795.1 Lutibacter flavus
ACGACTATGAAAATGCCATAAGCACTTTCAATAAAATAATTGGCGGAAACAATGCCGTCGCACAAAATGCCTATTATCATTTGGCGGAATGTTACTTAAAACAAGACAAAAAACAAGAAGCTTTAAATGCCTTCAGAAATGCGTCGCAAATGCAGTTTGAACCTGAAATTCAGAAAGATGCCTGGTTAAATTATGCCAAATTAAGTTACGAAATTGGAAATCCGTACAAAAGTGTTCCCGATGTTTTAAAAGAATATATTGAGTTGTATCCAAATTCACCTTCCAGAGATGAAATTAACGAATTAATTATCAGCGCCTATATTACTTCAAAAGATTATAAAGGTGCATTGGATTATTTAAAAGATAAAAAAAGCGCCAAAGAACGTGCACTTTTTCAAAAAGTGGCATTTTATAGAGGTACCGAACTTTTTGCTGAAGGAAATTACGATTTGGCAAAGGCGAATTTTGAAAATTCACTTTCAGTGCCTTTAGATGCTAATATTACTGCAAGAGCCACTTATTGGAAAGCAGAATCAAATTATCTTTTAAACAATTTTAGAGAAGCTGCATTAGATTATCAGAAATTCGCAGCAAGTTCTGAAGCATCAAAAACACCCGAATATAAAGAACTGTATTACAATTTAGGTTATGCTTATTTTAAGCAAAAAGACTATGGAAACGCCATTGAAGCCTTCAAAAAACACAGCGCAAAAAATGATGATGATACCGTTAGAAAAAATGATACCTATTTAAGAATAGGCGATGGTTATTTTGTAACCAGCAACTATAAAAATGCGATTGATTATTACAGTAAGGCCATTGAAATTAGAGGAATTGACACTGATTACGCGCAATTTCAAAAAGCAATAAGTTATGGACTTACAGGCAACGAAAATGCCAAAATAAAGGAATTAAACGCCTTTTTAAATTCTTCATCAAAATCCGGCTTTAAAGACGACGCTTATTATGTTTTAGGTAATTCATACCTAGAAAAAGGTCAAAATGAATTGGCTCTAGAAAATTATGATAATTTAATTGCAAATTATAAAAGAAGTCCGCTGGTTTCCAAAGCAATGCTCAAAAAAGGGCTGATTTATTACAATACCAATAAAAATGAACAGGCTTTAACTGCCTATAAAACTGTGGTGCAACAATTCCCAAATTCGGCTGACGCCAAACAAGCGGTTAAAAATGCGAGACAAATTTATGTTGATTTGGGCAGGGTTGATGAATATGCCACTTGGGTAAAAACAATAGGTTTTGTGAATGTAACAGATGCGGAACTGGACAATGATACTTATGAATCAGCTGAAAAACAATACCTTCAAAACAATCATAAAAAAGCGATTGAAAGTTTCAAAAAATATTTGGGAAGTTTTCCAAATGGTCTTCATGCCTTAAATGCTAATTTCTATTTGGCACAATCCTTATTTTCTGAAAACAGACATTCAGAAGCAATTACCAACTATAATTATATAGTGAATCAGTCTCAAAACGAATTTACCGAAGACGCGCTTTCACGATTATCATTGGTTTATCTGGAAAATAACAATTGGGAAAAAGCCATTCCGCTATTGGAACGATTGAAAAGTGAAGCCAATTTGCCGCAAAATATTGTATTTGCACAATCGAATTTAATGAAAGGCTATTACGCCAATAAAAATTATGGAAAGGCTGTGGATTATGCTGAATTGGTTCTGAGAAACAATAAATTGGAAGACCGCGTAAAATCGGATGCACATATCATTATTGCACGCTCGGCCCTTAAAACCAACAACGAAACTAAGGCCAGAAGCGCCTATGCAACGGTTGAAAAAATTGCCGCCGGTGAGTTAAAAGCCGAAGCTTTGTATTACAGTGCATACTTTCAAAACAAAGATGGAAACTATAAAATCTCCAGTGAAATTGTGCAAAAAATCGCTGCTGAATATTCCGCTTACAAATATTGGGGTGCAAAAGGACTGGTGTTGATGGCCGACAATCATTACAAATTAAAAGATGCCTATCAAGCCACTTATATCCTTGAAAGTGTCATCAAAAACTTCGCCCAGTTTAGTGATGTTGTTGAAGAGGCTTCAGAAGCATTGGCTAAAATAAAAATGGAAGAGGCCAAAACCAATGAGTCAATTCAAAATTGATAAAACCAAAACAACTATAAAATTTGGCGCCTTAAAAGGAACCAAAGTGAAACAAATAAACGATTACACTGTTAAACAAACAACAATAAAGCGATGCATAACAAACTCCTTATAACTTCATTCTTAATTTTAGTGACAAGCGTTTCCTTTTCTCAGATAACCAAGAAAAAAGACACCCTGAAAACTGAGGAAATCACTGTTGAAAAACCTTATGCACCAACAATTTCTGATGCTTTTAAGGTTAGGTCAAATCCCAATATTGAAAATGAAACAAAAAACTTGGCTAAAGAAAAGGTAAACTACAGCATTTTTTCTGTTCCGGTGGCCTCTACTTTTTCGCCTTCAAAAGGAAAAGTTCAAAGTATTGCAAGAGGTCCGAAAGAACGTTTGTATGAAAATTATATTTCGGCGGGATATGGAAATTTCAACTCTCCATTTCTTGATGCTTTTATGCACTTTGGAGACAAAAAAAGCAACGACTTCGGCATATTTTTAAACCATCTTTCATCGCAAGGAGGTATAAAAGATGTGCTGCTGGATGATAATTTTTCTGATTCTAAAATCGATGTTTACTTCAAACAATTTGACCGCGATTACAGCTGGCAAATTAATGCTGGTACTCAATTAAAAAAGCAAAATTATTATGGCTTGCCAAACGACATATCTTATAATGATACATTTATTGCTTCCTTAAATGAAGAACAAATCTACAAAACTGTTTATGGAGGCGGAAAAATCAATTTTGAAGATTCCTTTTTTCAGGGCTCAACAGTTGAAATTGTTAATTTTTCAGACGATTATAATTCCAATGAATTAAGGTTTATGGCAAAACCCAAATTAGAATTTCCAATTTCCTCAGAAAAAATAAATGGGGAGTTTTTAATAGATCTTGTTGCAGGTAGATTCAAACAAAGTTATGAAATTCCAAACGATGTAAATTACAGTTTTCTGAATCTAGGTTTCAGTCCAAATTTAGAAATTGTCAGAGAAAATTTCACCCTAAATTTAGGCGCAAAATTGTATTACGTAAACGACTTAGAACATAAAAATACAGACTATTTTGCGTATCCAAATGTGACAACTTCATTTAAAATGATTGATGAAATTCTTACCGTTGTTGCTGGAGTAACAGGTGATTTGGAACAAAATACCTATAAAAGTTTTGCTGATGAAAATCCGTTTGTTTCGCCAACATTAGATATTCAACAAACCGACAAACAATACAGCGTATATTTTGGTACCAAAGGAAAATTGGCTTCAAATATTGGCTATCATTTTAAAGTAAGCCATACTTCGGAGAAAAATAAACCGTTTTTTATCCAAAATCAGACTAAAACTGATGGTACAATCCTAGTTGAGAACGCCTTTGAAGCCGGAAATTCATTTGGAGTAGTTTACGACAATCTTAAAACGCTAGGATTTTTTGGAGAAATAACCATTGATGCTTCCAAAGAATTTAATTTTACAGGAACGCTAAATTATTCCAACCACGAACCGGAAACACTCCTAGAAGCTTGGAATTCACCAACAATGACGGCAACTATTTCAGCAGATTATCAAAATAAAGATTGGTTTGCGGGCGCCAAATTATTTTACAATGGCGAAACTGAAGATTTTGTGATTCCCTATGGTTTTGCATCTGAAAATGGCGAAATCTTTACAAATGAATCCTATATGGATTTAAATCTGAATGGAGGTTACATATTTTCAGACAGGCTTACTGTTTTTGCAAAAATCAACAATGCACTTGGCGAAAAATACCACCGATTTTTAAATTATCAGGTACAAACCTTACAAATTTTAGCAGGTTTAACCTATAAATTTGATTTGTAAACAATCCTTAAAAGAATTAATTTTTTTTATGTAGTTTAGGCTCTTTAAAAACTATATAAAATGAAACATTTTTTTATTGCAGTAATCCTACTTGTTGCTCTTTCTTCTTTTAACGGCCTAAAAACTGTAAAAATTAGTGAACCAATCATAAATAAAACCGATTCAACCGTTGTTAAACAACTTTTTAATTTGGCTTTGAGTAATGGAAAATCTTACCAATGGCTAAATGATTTATCTAATAATATTGGTGGACGATTGTCGGGTTCTCCTGAAGCGCAACAAGCGGTTGAATGGGGAGAAAAGCTAATGAAAGGCTTGGGTTTTGATAAAGTTTGGTTGCAGCCTGTTATGGTTCCGCATTGGGTGAGAGGCGAAAAAGAAGAAGCCTATTTTACAGTTAACAACATTAAATATGATGTTGCGATTTGCGCTTTAGGCGGTTCCATTGCAACACCTAAAAAAGGTATTTCCGGTGAGGTAATTGAAGTACAAAGCTTGGCTGAAGCGGAAGCTTTGGGCGAAAAACTAAGGGGAAAAATAGTATTTTTTAACCGACCGTTTGAAGATACTCCAATTGAAACATTCAAATCATACAGTGGTTGCGTTGACCAACGTGGCGGTGGCGCAAAAGCAACCGGCAAATTTGGTGTTTTGGGCGTTATTGTGCGTTCTATGACTCACAGTATCGACAATTATCCACATACCGGCGCTATGGGTTACGGCGATATTCCAGAAAATGAAAAAGTTCCTACTGCAGCAATCAGCACCATCGCTGCAAATTTACTGAGTGAAAAGTTAAAAGAAAATCCGACCTTGAAATTTTACTTCAAACAAAACTGTGAAACCTTGCCGGATGCTCCTTCTTTTAACGTGATTGGAGAAATAACAGGAAGTGAGTTTCCAACTGAATATATTACAGTTGGTGGACATTTAGATTCTTGGGATTTGGGTGATGGCGCCCACGATGATGGCGCAGGAATTGTACAGTCCATTGAAGTTTTAAGATTGTTCAAACTAAATGGCATCAAACCAAAACATACGATTCGGGCTGTGTTGTTTATGAATGAAGAAAACGGATTGAGAGGCGGCAAAAAATACGCTGAAGAAGCCAAAAATAACAACGAAAATCATATTGCAGCTTTAGAATCGGATTCTGGCGGATTTACTCCAAGAGGATTTTCGATTGATGCCAACGGCAAAAATTTAGAACTAATCAAAAGCTGGAAATCCTTGCTGGCGCCGTACGGATTACACGATATAAACGAAGGACATGGCGGCGCGGATATTGGTCCGCTTAAATCGGAAACCATTACTTTAGTTGGTTACAGGCCCGATTCCCAGCGTTATTTTGATTATCACCATGCCGCAAATGACACTTTTGATAAAGTTAATAAAAGAGAACTTGAACTTGGCGCCGCTTCTATGGCTTCTTTGGTTTATTTGTTGGACAACTATTTAAATTAACCAAAAATGAAAAAAGCAATTCTCCTGCTCTTGTTAATTACAGGAATTTCGTGCACAAAAAAAGAAAAAGTTGATACCATCGTTATCAATGCAAATATTTATACGGTTAATGATCATTTCGACAAGGCGGAAGCATTTGCCATAAAAGACGGTAAAATTATTGCGGTTGGAACATCAAAGGAAATTCAGGAAAAATATTATGCAGCCATTATAAATGATGCAAAAGGAAAAACAATTGTTCCCGGATTTATTGATGCACATTGTCATTTTTACGGATTGGGACTGCAACAACAAAAAGTTGATTTAACAGAAACAAAAAGTTTTGAGGAAGTTGTGCAGCGAATTGTTGATTTTCAAAAAGAACATAATGCGGCTTACATCACTGGCCGAGGCTGGGATCAAAACGATTGGCAAGTGAAAGAATTTCCGACCAAAGATAAATTAGATGAATTGTTTCCTAACACGCCAATTGCCATTACCAGAATAGACGGCCACGCTTTATTGGCCAACCAAGCTGCCATAGATTTGGCTGGAATTACTGTAAAAACGCCTTTTTCAGGTGGAGAAATTCTTCAGAAAAACGGAAAATTAACTGGTATTTTTATTGATGCGCCAATGGAATTAATTGAAGCTAAAATTCCTGCACCTTCTAAAAAAGCAACTATAGAAGCCTTAAAAGATGCGGAAAGAATCTGTTTCGATTTGGGATTGACCACTGTTGATGATGCCGGGCTTTCAAGAGAAATAATTGAATTAATAGACAGTTTGCAGCAAACCGGTGAATTGAAAATACGGATTTACGCCATGGTTTCGGCAAGTGATGAAAACATTGCTTATTATGCAAAGAAAGGTATTTTTAAAACCGATCGTTTAAACGTGCGCTCATTTAAAGTTTATGCAGATGGTGCGTTGGGCTCACGTGGCGCAGCTATGAAAAAACCATACAGCGACCAGCACAATCATTTTGGCGCTTTGGTAACTCCGTTGGAAAAACTGAAAGAATATGCCGAAAAAATTGCGGCAACTGACTTTCAAATGAACACACACGCCATTGGTGATTCGGCAAATTACGTGATGTTAAAAACCTATAAAGAAGTTTTAAAAGAAAAAAAAGACAGACGTTGGAGAATTGAACACGCGCAAATTTTGGATACGGCCGATTTTAATTATTTTGAAAATATCGTGCCTTCTGTGCAGCCAACACACGCAACTTCCGATATGTATTGGGCGCAAGACCGGATTGGTGCCGAGCGTATGAAAGGCGCTTATGCCTATAAAGTTTTGTTGAACACTTATGGAAAAGTTGCTTTGGGAACTGATTTTCCGGTTGAAAAAGTAAGTCCGTTGTTAACTTTTTACGCGGCAGTTGCCCGTAAAGATTTAAATAATTTCCCTGAAAATGGTTTTCAAATGGAAAATGCATTGACACGTGAAGAAACTTTAAAAGGAATGACCATTTGGGCAGCCTATTCCAATTTTGAAGAACAAGAAAAAGGAAGCATTGAAGTTGGAAAAATGGCCGATTTTATTGTGCTCAACAAGAACATTATGGAAATCGAATCGGAAAATATTCCAGCCATAAATATTGATGAAACTTTTATAAATGGTGTACGGGTTAAATAAAATATTGAAATATTTATTACTTCTTCTGTTTTTTGCTTTTGCAAAAAAAACAGAAGCCCAACACCTACCGGAAGGATTTGTGTATTTAAATGAAGTGATACCCTCAATTGAGGTAGAATTACGTTATGCCGGCAATCATAATTTTATAGGAAAACCAATTCCTGGCTATATTAAGCAGAAACCAATTATTACAAAACAGGCCGCTGAAGCTTTAAAAAAAGTTCAAATAGAATTAAATAAACAAAATTTAGGATTAAAAATATATGATGCCTATCGCCCTCAGCAATCGGTTGACTTTTTTGTTGATTGGGCAAAAAACATAAATGACACACTCAAAAAACTAGAATTTTATCCTAACGTTAAAAAAGAGCTTTTATTCAAAGAACAATACATTGCCGCTCGCTCTGGACATACCAGAGGCAGCACCGTTGACCTTACCATAATCGATTTTTATTCGGAAGAAAAAAAGGAATTGGATATGGGAAGTCCTTATGATTTTTTTGGACAGCAATCCTGGGTGACTTATGAAAATTTAACTTCGAACCAATTAGAAAACAGAAAGCTGTTGCAAGGTGTAATGAAAAAGTACAACTTCCGAAACTATGAGCAGGAATGGTGGCACTTTACACTTAAAGATGAACCTTTTCCCGAGACCTATTTTAATTTTACTATTGAATAACAGAACTTTTAAAAAGGTTGGTTTTTAGGTAAAAAAATGGTTATGACATGAAATTCATTTACTTTTCAGCAGGTAAATGCATACATCCTCTTAATTATTCTAAACTGTTGACCGGTATTTTTTTGTGGAAGAAATTAATTTTTCAGACAATTTAAACAACCACTTTAACTGTTCTGAAACTAGTAATGTTTCTCTTAATTTTACTCGGGTTGTCATAGAATCTTCCTCACCAAATGCTATTTCATGGTCACGTTTTTGTGAAAGATTTTCAAAATAAGTATCATATAAGTTTTTAGCTTTTTTAATATTCTCCGGATTCATCGTTTTTATCTCTGAGTTTGTTTCCAATATTTGTTTTGCCTGATCAAGATTTGAACAGATATTTTCAACATAAATATTAAATTCCGAAGGAACTTTGTCTGTTTTATTGTTATTAATGAAAGTTCCCAAAGCAGTTAATGATGACAAAAAAGTATTGTTAAAAACAACAATTTCATAAATTGTAGACAGCTCTACTTGTTTGGATTTAGGATCCTGACTCATCCGTTGAAAAGCCGCATTTAAATCTCCTATTGCTAAAAAAGCTTGTTTCCTTGACAATTTATAGGCTGTAGAAACCGCTCCTTTCTCGCGATAAAAATTAGCTACTTGTTTTAAAAAATGCTGATTTGATGAAATGGCTTTGCTAAAGTTTTCACTAATATTATGATATTGCCAAGTCGGCCATAAAACATAATTTGAAATAAATGCCAAAGAGGCTCCAATTAAAGTATCTACAATTCTATACTGAATGACTGATAAAATATTAGGTTCAAATATAGCATATACAAAAATAACGTTGATCGTTACAAAAACTGCCGCATTCCTAAAATTTAATTGAACTAAAGAATATGCCAAAGGCAGAGAAATCGCTGCAACTATACCATAAACAATAATGTTTTGGGTAATTAATATAATGACCACAGCAATTACGGCGCCTATCAATGTGCCAACAACCCTATGAATTGACCTGGATTTTGTTAAGCCAAAACTTGGCCGCATAATGATAATAATGGTCAACAAAATCCAATACGGATTTTGCATAGAAAATATTTTACCAATGGCAAAACCAACCAAAACTACCACTGCCAATCGTAAAGAATGTTTAAATATTGGAGAATTAAAACTGAAGTTTTCTGTTAATTTTTTAAAATCGTAATCTTGGGGCGTAATAAACCTGTTGGCTTCTTTTATACTTAAAATTTTATCATTTTTCCTGTAATTGTTCAGTACACGTTCTATAGCAGTCACATTTTGAACCTGTTTTTCTTGATAATTTTTCAGATTTAACAACATTAAAGTCCCTTTTCTGGCTTTTGGCAATCCAACTAAAATTCGGTAATAATCAATATGCCGGTCAATGTTTCTTAAAATTTCGGGAATTTTAGTGTTTGCTTTCAGTTTTTCTTCTTTTCTGATCACTTTTGAAATGTGCTCCAACTGATTCGCAATCTCAAAAACCAGTTGTTGAAATGCTTCAATTTTCTCTATGTGCTTTTTAAAAACCTCATCAAACTTCTCATAATCTACCGGATTTGCAATGGCGAGTTCCAAAATATCCACCAATTCCGTAAAAATCAATTGTTGTCTTCTGGTTCTGTTTGAAGATCCAGATTTATTTCTGCTTGCTAAAATGATTTCTCGCAGCGTTTCATGATGTTCATTTATTTCAATTTGAAGCTCAAATAATTTGTGCTGCAAAGCTGGTCTATCTATTGAAGAACCCAATAATTCAGCTCTAATTCTTAAATATTCAACTGTTTTATCAATGGTTTTGATAAATAATTGATCAACCTGAATTTTTGAAAACAAAATCGATTTTAAATAAGTAAGCGATAAATACCACAAGCCGCCCAGCGCAATTAGTGACGCATGCAACAACAAGCTTACTTCGGAATAATCATGGATAAAACTTAAAACAATGGCCAGCAATCCAACAAAGGAAATCAACGAAGCCCTAAAACCAAAAACTGAAATATAGGAAACAAGAAACACAAAAACTCCCAATAAAGGCAATAATAACCATAAAATATTGGCAACTGTGCCAAAAAGCAATGTCAATCCAAACGATAAAAATGTAGCTATTAATATCCCAAAAAACACGTGTTTGTTGCTTCCTGGCACATCGGTTGGGGAACAAAACAAAACGCCCAAAGCAATACTGAAACCAATACTGATATCCTCAAAAATATAAATGCTCAAAAAAACAGGTATCAACATCGCCACGGCCAATACAATTCCTTTAAGAAAATCCAAACTTTTAAAAAACCTAAATATCGTTTCTAGCATAAAATTCAATTCAACAACAAATTTACATCGTATTTTTCACTTCATTTACTTTTTGTCTTTATATTGGCACAATTAACAATTATTTAAAGAAAGCCTAATAGCAATCAATGTTTATCCATAAACATCCGTACAAACCATATATTCCTGAAGGAGCAACCAAGCTTATTGTGGGCACCTTGCCTCCTCCCCGATTTTCAATGGGGAATTTAAAAAAGGGCGATGTTGATTTTTGTTATGGCAGCATTGACGGTCAATTGTGGAAAATTTTAGACGAGATATTTACGTTGAACCTGCATTTTGAAACGACTGATTTGGCCATTCAACAGCGAAAAAAATTCTTGATTGAAAATAATATGGGCATTTGTGACATTGTTGAATCATGCGAACGAAAAAAAATGGACGCTTCTGATTTGGGAATGTCAACTATCGAATTAAGAGATTTGTTGTTTTACATCAAAAAACATACTTCAGTCCAAACGCTTTTATTAACTGGCGGAAGCAGCAAAAACGGACCCGAATATCATTTAAGAAGACAATTAAAAGAAAAAAATATTGCGCTCAAATTAATTTCTTCGGAAACGCCAAAAATTCATGAATTTGAATTTATTGAAGCTGAAACAAGCAGAAAAATAAAAGTTATTTCATTAACGGCGCCTTCCGGAAGCGCAAATCGTGCTGTTGGAAGCAATCCGCAATATCAGCTCATAAAAAAACAGCACCCTAAATTCAATACGTTTGATTTTAGGGTGCTGCAATACAAAAAGTTCTTCTAATTTATTTATGTGATCCGTCGCAAAACGGTCCGTTTTTGGTTTCTTTGCAAGCGCACAAGTATTTTGTTTCTGTTTTTTCGGCAGTAAAAACAATCGGGCTCATTCCTGATCCTTTGTGTAATCCGTTGCAAAATGGCTGACTTTCAGACAAGCCGCAAGTGCACCAGGCATATTTTTTTCCTTCTTCCAATTCAACTGCCAAAGGATTGTCTCCGGCTCTTTTAGGTAACTCCATTTTTTTGATTTTTTTAGATTTTGTTAAAGATATTAATCTCTGATGCCACTCACAAATTTATTTATGTTGGCTGTGCCATTTTCAGCCAAATATTTTACAAATGCCGATCCAATAATGGCGCCTTTTGCATATTTGGTCGCTTGTTTAAACGTTTCTGCATTTGAAATTCCAAATCCGACAATTTGAGGCGACTTTAAATTTAAATCGGCAATGCGTTTAAAATAATCATCCTGCGTTTTTCCGAAAGCATTTTGCGAACCAGTAACACTGGCCGAACTCACCATATAAATGAATCCGTCAGAAATTTTATCGATAAACTGAATGCGTTCCAATGAGGTTTGTGGCGTTATTAAAAACACATTGATCAAACCATATTTTTCAAAAACGGCTTTATAATTGTCGTTGTATACATCAACCGGCAAATCGGGAATAATCAATCCGTCGATGCCAATTTCAGCGCATTTTTTGCAAAAATTTTCAATCCCAAACTGCATCATCGGATTGAAATAACCCATAATAATTAAGGGAATTGTGACGGTTTTACGAATATCTTTTAGCTGATTGAACAAGACTTCTGATGTCATTCCGTTGTCCAATGCTTTTGTGGAACTCGCCTGAATGGTTGGTCCGTCGGCCAACGGATCGCTAAAAGGCAAACCTATTTCAATAAAATCGACACCGCTTTTTTCCAAATTTTCAATAATTGAAACCGTGTCATTTATTTTCGGAAAACCGGCCGTAAAATAAATGGACAACAATTTTTTATTTTCCTTTAATTTTTGATTTATTCTGTTCATTTTCTACAACTTAAAATATTTAACATACGTATCCAAATCCTTATCGCCTCTTCCCGATAAATTCAACACCACCACATCGCTTTCCTTAAATTTTTTCATATTGAAAACCGCCAATGCGTGGGCACTTTCAATCGCCGGAATAATGCCTTCCAATTTACACAGTTCCAAACCTGCTGTCATCGCTTCTGCATCGGTAATTGATATAAATTCCGCGCGTTTTGATCTGTATAAATGTGCATGTAAAGGTCCGATTCCCGGATAATCCAATCCTGCGGAAATAGAATAAGGCTCCGTTATTTGTCCGTCCTCACTTTGCATCAACAACGTTTTACTTCCGTGAATCACGCCTTCTTTTCCCAAAATACTGGTTGCAGCGCTTTCACCTGAATGAATTCCCAAACCGGCTGCTTCAACAGCAATTAAATTCACTTTTTCTTCATCCAAATAATGATAAAAAGCACCTGCGGCATTGCTTCCGCCACCCACACAGGCAATCACATAATCGGGATTTTCCCTGTTCTCATGCACTTTCAATTGCTTTTTAATTTCTTCTGAAATCACCGATTGAAAACGTGCCACCATATCGGGATATGGGTGCGGCCCAACGACCGAACCAATGATGTAATGTGTGTTTACCGGATTGTTGATCCAATCGCGGATTGCTTCATTTGTGGCGTCTTTTAGCGTTCTGCTGCCCGACAATGCCGGCACCACTTTAGCGCCCAACATTTTCATTCGGGCCACATTTGGCGCTTGACGCGCTATGTCAATTTCACCCATATATACCACGCATTCAATGCCCATCAACGCGCAAACCGTAGCGGTTGCAACACCGTGCTGCCCTGCGCCAGTTTCGGCTATCACTCTGGTTTTCCCCAACTTTTTCGCCACCAATATTTGTCCGATGGTGTTGTTTATCTTATGGGCGCCGGTATGACACAAATCTTCTCGTTTTAAGTAAATTTTTGTCTGGTACTTTTCCGAAAGTCTTTTTGCAAAATACAGCGGCGTTGGCCTGCCTACATATTCCTTCAGCAATTCCTGAAATTCTTTCTGAAAAGAAGGCTCTTGCATAATTTTCAAATAATTATCCTCTAATTCTTTCACATTCGGATACAGCATTTCGGGGATAAAAGCCCCGCCAAATTCCCCGTAATAACCTTTCTTGTCTACAAAATAACTCATACTAATAAGCTTTTAAATTCTTTAATTTCTTTGATATTTTTCAACCCGGGTTCCAATTCAAATCCGCTGTTGATGTCGATTCCCAAAAATGCGGGATGCTTCATTTTCTTAATTTCTGCCGAATCATTTTTACTGATGCCACCGCTCAATAAAAAAGGTGTTTTGCCTGTATAATTTTGAAGCAACTCCCAATTGAATTTGATGCCATTTCCTCCGTAATTGTTCCCTTTTGTGTCGAATAAAAAAAGAGAAACACACTTTTCAAAAGGTTTTATTGCTGAAAAATCAAAATTTTCATCGACAGAAAATGCCTTGATGATTTTTATGTTTTTTGCTACTAGTTTTTCGCAATATTCCGAAGTTTCATTGCCGTGCAATTGAACAAAATCCAATGTGTGTTTGTTTGTTTTTTCAATAATTTCTTCGATGGTTTCATTTACAAAAACGCCCACTTTTTTTATGGTTGAAGGAATTTCAATTTGCGGAAAATCAGCCACATAGCGTTTTGATTGCCCGTAAAATATAAATCCGATATAATCCGGTTTCAAAGCCAATAAGCCTGAAATATTTTCTTTGTCCTGCATACCGCAAACTTTAATCTTCATATTACCTGATTTGAGAAATAAATTCCAAACACGCCAATCCTGGATCTTCCGTTTTCATAAAAGTTTCGCCAATTAAAAACCCTTGAAACCCGCATTCTTTAAGTCCGGTTATAATTCTTGGGTCGCTGATGCCACTTTCAGAAACTTTGATGCAATTCTCCGGAATGTTTTTTATCAATGCAATAGAATGCTCTAAATCCACTTCAAAAGTTTTAAGATTCCGATTGTTGATGCCAATGATTTTATGGTTCAAGTCAATTTTATCCAATTCTTCCTGGTTATGCACTTCATACAACACTTCCATCCCCAAATCTTCGGCCAACTTGCCGTAATTTATCAATTCCTCTTTTGTCAAACAGGCCGCAATCAGCAAAATAGCATCTGCGCCAATCGCTTTTGCTTCCACAATTTGAAATCCGTCCACAATAAAATCCTTTCTTAAAATCGGAATGGTTTCATTTACGGCACGTGCCTGAATTAAATCGACAATGCTTCCACCGAAAAATTCCGTTTCGGTCAAAATAGATTGTGCGGCAACATTGGCATCCAAATAACCTTGAGTTACCTCACCAATCGACACTTTATCGTTGATAATTCCTTTTGAAGGCGATTTTCTTTTGAACTCGGCAATAATTCCTGTTGAATTTACAGCGGTCAGCGCTTTTTTCAAAGAAATTGGCGTGCGGTTAAAATTTGGGCTTTTCACCAATTTTTCCAAGGAAACTTCACGCATCAATTTGGCGACTTCCAGCTTTTTATGGGCGATTATTTTATCTAATATGTTCATTTCTTATTAAAATTAAATGATTGAAAAAGTGAAGATTAAAAGTTAACTAATTTTTGCAAACTTTCTTTTGCCTTCAATCCGAACAAGGAATCTTTGGCTTCTTCAAATGCCGTTTCAAACGATTTGTTGTTGTCAATTATTTTTAATGCGAATGCGGCATTTGCCAACACTGCATTATTTTGGGCATCGGTTCCTTCGCCGTTTAAGATGGAACTGAAAATTTCGGCGGCTTCTTTCACCGTATTTCCTCCGAAGATATCGGACTGGTTTAATCTTTTCAATCCCAATTCTTCGGGCGTGATCAGTTGTTCATTTTCTTTGGTAAATAATTTGAATCCGCTTGTCAACGCAATTTCGTCATAGCCGTCCAAACTGTAAACGATGCCGTAATTTGTGCTTGTTTTTTGCAGCAAATAATTGTAAATTCTCGCCACTTCCAGGTTGAAAACACCCACCATCTGATTTTGTGGCCGACTCGGATTTACCAGTGGCCCCAACATATTGAAAAATGTTTTCACGCCCAGCTCTTTTCTCACCGGACCAACAGCTTTCATCGCCGGATGAAATAAAGGCGCATGCAAAAAACAAATATTGGCACGCTCCATCTGGCGTTTTAAAATAGCTTCATCATTGGTAAATTTATAACCCAGAAACTCGAGCATATTTGAGGAACCGCTAACGGAAGAAACACCATAATTTCCGTGCTTGGCCACTTTATTTCCGGTGCCGGCAACAATAAATGAAGTTAAGGTTGAAATGTTAAATGTGTTTTTACCGTCGCCGCCCGTTCCGCATAAATCGATCGTGTTAAATTCCGATAAATCAACTTTTACCGCCAAATCCAGCAACGCTTCCTGAAAACCGGAAAGTTCTTCCACAGATATCGGCCGCATCATAAAAACGGTCAAAAATGACGCCATTTGCGAAGCGTTGTAGCTGTTGTTCGCAATTTGCACAAGCACTTCGCTTGCTTCGGCTTTTGTTAAATATTGCTGTTCAATTAATTTACTTAATATCGTTTTCATATTGCGTTTGCTTCTATAAAATTTCTGACAATTTGTTCGCCAATAGGTGTTAAAATAGATTCTGGATGGTATTGAACCGCACAAATATTGTACTTTTTATGTTGCAATGACATCACCGATCCAAATTCATCAACCGCGGTAATTTCCAATTCTTCGGGAAAATCACATAAGGAAGCAATCCAGGAATGATAACGCGCCGCTTCAAATTCCGCAGGAATATTTTTGTAAATAACGGCATCCGGACTTTTAACTTTCATGGTGGTGGCAACGCCGTGAAATACATTTTCCAAATTCTCCAGCGAACCTCCAAATACTTCAGTGATGGCCTGCAAACCCAAACAAACGCCAAAAATTGGTTTTGTTGCGGCGTAGGTTTTAATCACTTCTTTTAAAATTCCGGCCTCATCG
The DNA here is from genome assembly GCA_945903795.1 of Lutibacter flavus. Classification (GTDB taxonomy): domain Bacteria; phylum Bacteroidota; class Bacteroidia; order Flavobacteriales; family Flavobacteriaceae; genus Lutibacter; species Lutibacter flavus_A. The sequence goes on from CAMDPE010000010.1 coordinate 15,881, forward strand.
GGAATTCCGGGTCCGGGAGAAAGCATGATGATATCGTATTTTCCAACTGCTTCAACCGTAATTTCGTCATTTCTAAAAACCGTAGGATATTCGCCCGTAATTTTCTCGACCAAGTGTACCAAATTGTAGGTAAATGAATCGTAATTATCTATAATTATAATTTTCATGATTTATATTTTTTCTGCCAAAATAACCGCCTTTTTTAGCGCAGCTAATTTGTTATTTACTTCCTGTAATTCTCCTTCTTCGGTTGAATTGATCACAATTCCAGCGCCTGCCTGATAAAACAAGGTGTTGTTTTTACTCACAAAAGAACGAATGGCAATGGCCAAATTCACCGTATTGTTTAAACCTATAAATCCGACAGCGCCGCCGTAAAATCCGCGGGTCTGGTTTTCATACGTATCAATTAATTCCATCGCTTTAAACTTTGGCGCGCCGCTTAACGTTCCTGCAGGAAAAGTGTCACCCACAATTTCAATGGCTTTCCCAATAGGTTTTCCCTGAACGGTTGACACCAAATGAATCACGTGGCTAAAATATTGCACTTCTTTAAACACTTCAACGCTTACGTTGCTCGCGTGTTTGCTTAAATCATTTCTCGCCAAATCAACCAACATCACATGTTCGGCATTTTCCTTTTTGTCTTTCGATAATTTTTCACCCAGCAAAATATCCTGCGCCATAATTCCAGTGCGTTTAAACGTTCCTGCAATCGGGTTGATGATGGCTTTTTCTTCATCAACTTTAATTTGCGCTTCTGGTGAAGAACCCATCAATTTAAAACTTCCATAATCAAAATAAAACAAATACGGCGACGGATTTATGGAACGCAAAGCACGGTAAACATTAAATTCATCACCTTTAAAAGATTGCTGAAACTGACGCGACAACACCAATTGAAAAACATCGCCGCGTTTGCAATGCTCTTTTGCTTTTACCACATAATTTTTAAAATCTTCATCGGTACAATTGGAAGATTCTTCGCCAGCGGTCTCAAAATTGTACAATCCGTAAGTGCGCGCGTTAATCAACGTTTCAATTTCGTGAATTCTTGACACTTCGCCTTCGGCAATATTTTCAATCAAAATAAGCTCGTTGTTAAAATGGTTGATGGCGATGATAAATTTGAAAAAGCTAAACTGAAAATCGGGAATTTCAGAAGCCGCTTTCTTTGCATTTAGTTTGATGGTTTCAAAATACTGAATCGAATTGTAAGAAATATAGCCGTAAAATCCGTTAAAACCTTTTATGGCAGCATCGCAATCCACTTTTACTGTGTTGGTGTAGCTTTCAAAAATCGGATAGAAATCGCGATTTATTTCTTTACGGTCAAGTTCCATATTTTTATAATGGTAGGTGAACACATTATTATCAGCTTTTAAGGTCACAATCGGCTCGGCGCAAATAAAAGTGAAACTTTCCTCTTTACTGTGATAATCGGAGCTTTCCAGCAGCAAACTGTTGGCGTATTTGTCCCTAATTTTCGAATACATTCCAACTGGCGTAATCGTGTCGGCCAACAGCGTTTTTGAAATTGTCTTAAATTTTAATTCTTTCATTAGACATTAGATTGTTTTGAAATAAAAAAGGACTTACCGCGAGATAAGTCCTTTTGTTATATATTTTAAATAGAAATATAATAGTTTCGGCTCGCTTATAAATTAAGAGAGTTCCACCACCAATTAGTATTTGTATTTTTCAGAATCATTGCTGCAAATTTAGCATAGATTTTTAAATACGCAAATTAAATGTCAAATTTATTTTGCGTATTTTTGTTAAAAACTATTCAATGAAAACTGGTAAAACATTTATATTCATTTCTTTTTTGCTTATTTTCTCTGCAATCAATGCACAAGAAAAATTAATAGGAAACAAAGATGTAACCATAGAGGACAGAAATCTTTCCGCATTTACCAAAATAGAGGTGATAGACGACGTGACTGTTTTATTGGTCTATAACGATGAGCAATCCGTAACTGTTGAAGCTGATTCTAATGTGCAAAACGCCATTATTACTGAAATTAACGACGGATCATTGATTATAAAAACGAGTTCTAAAATAGTGCGCGCGAAGGAATTAACGATTCACGTTAAGGTAAATAAAGATTTAACTGAAATTTACGCGTATAACAAAGCCAGCGTAAAATCAAACAATTTACTAAGAATAGATATTCTTACCATAAATGCTTTTGACAATTCGGATTTTAACTTAAAATTGAGCTCTAAAATTGTTAAAATAAACGCCAAGAAATTAAGCAAATTAGAGTTAGAAATTTTATGCGAGGAAGCTTTTATTATTTCTGAGGAGTCCAGTAATTTAAAAGCCATTATTGACACCAAAAATATGGTTATTCACACCTTGGATAAAGCCGTTGTTAATATAACCGGAAACGCTGCCAGTTTACAATTAGAAACTTTGCACAATAGCGCTTTTAAAGGAAAAGATTTTAAAACCGCAACTGCCGAGGTAAATACTTCCAACAATTCCAGTGCCTATGTAAATACCACTGACACCATCGATTTATCGATAAAAAATTCAGGGGAAGTTTATTTATTTTCAAATCCAAAAATTACTTTGACCGAATTTTTTGACAAAGCCAGTCTTCTTAAAAGGTAATCATTAAAAAGTCATCATATTTTGGGCATTCCCGCTTAAAAAGCGGTCGGGTTTTTCGTTGCAATCTTTTTATCGGCAAAAGCCTCAAAAAGTATTTTCACTTCAACCCCTAATGCGAATTAGGATATAAAATATTAGAAGAACAATATTAAAAGTTAAAAGTTTTTTCGACCCATTTTTACTTCCATTCCGATAGCTATCGGAATCGGTCCACAAAACTTTTAACCGTTTTATCAAATCAAACTCAAAATCTGGACTACAATAATCAACAACACCATTGCGATTGGATACACCGTGGCATAAGCAATAGCAGGCGCATCTGAATCTACCATAGTATCTGTTGCTGCCAATCCTGGCGTACTTGTCATACTTCCTGTTAAAGTTCCAAGCAAAACAAGCACGTTTAATTTATATAAATACCTGGCAGCAATGGTTGTAATTATCATAGGAATAAGGGTAATTATTGCACCATAAACAAATAACTCAACACCATATTGCTGAAAAGTGCTTTCAAGGTGAGAACCTGCGCTTGTACCTACTGCAGCCAAAAAGAACAACAACCCAAATTGCCTCAAAATCTGATTTGCCTCTCCAGTCATCGTCCACATTATAGGGCCGGTTTTACCAGTTCTTCCTAAAATAAGCGCCACCACTAAAATTCCACCTGTTAATCCAAGTCCGAACGAAAAATCTCCAAAATTAACACTCATTTTTCCCACTAAAATTCCCAAAATAATACCAGCTGCAATAGGTAAAAAATCAGTGCTGGAAAGTTTGTCATCACCAAAAATACGGCTTACTTCACCCATATTTTCTTTGGTGCAAATAACAATTAATTTGTCTCCAAATTGTAATTTTAAAGATGGACTTGGTGAAATATCAATTCCTGATCGTCTAACTCTGGTAATTGTTGCGTTATAGGCTTCCTGAATATGAAGCTGCCCCAATGTTTTTTTAACCACCTCTTTATTGGTAACTAAAATAGAACGAACATCATATTTTGTATCTAACGGAATTTCCTTTTTCGTTTCTGGTCCCACAAGGAGTTTAACCCTTTCTAAGGCTTCATTTGAACCAACCGCCCTCACAGTATCCCCTTTTTGCAGAATGACTTCCGCTTCAGGAATAATCACCATATTTTGATGCATAATCCTGGAAATTACCGCTTTGGTCATAAAACGAATATTTAAATCTCCCAAGCTTTTGCCTATTACATTTTCATTCTCCACCACAAAATGTTTGGCCAAAATTTCAGGAAATTGCGAAAACATCTCAGCTTTAAATATTTTTTCTTGTTCTTTTATGTTGATACGTAAAATTCGAGGCAAAAAATTAACGAAAAGAATAACGCCAATTACCCCAAACGGATAACCAATACCATAACCAATAGATGCTAAAGGAGATCCCGTAATATCAATAGCGGTTGCCAAACCAGGCGTGCTGGTTAATGCACCGTTTAACAATCCGATCGCTAAATTTTTGTCCACTCCCAAAAAATAGGAAATCAAAAAAGTGATTAAGCCTGCGCTAAGAATAAGTAATGTTGCCAACATGGCCAGTTCACGTCCGTTTCGTTTAAACGATTCAAAAAAACTGGGTCCGGCCTGTATTCCGATAGTAAAAATGAAAAGCACCAAACCAAGATATTGAAAATCTATAGGAACAACCACCCCATAATGGCCAAAAAACAAAGCCACAAAAATTACGGCGGATACATCCAGAGAAATCCCTTTTATTTTAATTCGACCAATTATAAACCCAATTAAAATAATTAGAAATAATACAAAATAGCTATTTGAAAACAAACTCATAACCTTAATTTATTAGGCAAAATTAAATACTTATTAGGTTTAATTCCTATTATTGGCGCTACTATTTACGAAAACGATTGAACCAATTTATGGCTAAAAAAAAGCCTAATTTAATAATTTTAGGCTTTTTTTTTATAATTTTTGTTTGTCAATCCAACGATCCCAAATAACGCTCTGCATCCAGAGCGGCCATACATCCTGTGCCAGCAGCCGTAACTGCCTGTCTGTATTCTTTATCCTGCACATCGCCAGCTGCAAAAACACCAGGCAAATTTGTTTTGGTCGATTTTCCTTTGGTGATTAAATAACCCGTTTCATCCATATCCAAAACACCTTTAAATATATCGGTATTTGGCACATGCCCTATCGCAATAAAAATACCTGTCACTTCAATAACTTCTTTTTTACCTGTTTTGTTGTTCACAACACGAACGCCTTCAACTACCTTTTCACCTAAAACCTCATCAATTTCGGTATTATACATTACCTCAATATTGGCGGTTTTATCAACCCTGTGTTGCATGGCTTTTGATGCTCGCATAAAATCTTTACGCACTAAAATCGTCACTTTTTTACAAAGGTTGGCCAAATAAGTTGCTTCTTCTGCGGCGGTATCACCTGCACCAACAACAACTACTTCCTGGCCTTTATAAAAGAATCCATCGCAAGTTGCACAGGCAGAAACACCTCCGCCAATCAAACGTTGTTCACTTTCGATTCCTAAATACTTAGCCGTTGCACCAGTTGAAATAATAATGGTGCTCGCTTCAATTTGAATGGATTCATCTACTATTACTTTATGGATTCCTCCAGCTTCTTTGCTAAAATCAACACTGGTCACCAATCCAAATCTAACTTCCGTTCCAAAACGTTCGGCTTGTTTTTTCAAATCTTCCATCATTGCAGTTCCGTCGGTTCCCTCTGGATATCCTGGAAAATTATCTACTTCCGTTGTGGTGGTCAATTGGCCGCCCATTTGCATTCCTGTGTACATCACAGGTTTTAAATCGGCCCTTGCGGCATAAATTGCTGCGGTATATCCGGCAGGACCGGATCCAATGATCAAACATTTTATTCTTTCAATTTTATCAGACATGATCCGTTTTTTATTTTAATAGGTAACAAATTTATGGCAATTAATTAAAAGTCTTCGCCTTTGTCCATTATTTTTTATGATGCCATTATTACCAAATACATTAAGAAACAAACTTTGCATTATAAATTGAAATTTATGGTAAATTTGATTCTTAGAATTTAAATAAAATGAAGGCAATTAAAATCATCAATTCATTGGAGCATCTTGAAAATATCTTACAGGAAACAACCGCCGTTTTGTTGTATTTTTCAACAATATCTTGCAATGTTGGTGAAGCGTTGGAGCCTAAAGTGCACGAATTACTGAATACAGACTTCCCAAAGATGGATTTTTACAAAGTTGATATGAATTTTTCTCCTGAAATAGCCGCAAAATACAGCGCCTTTGTTGAACCTACAATCTTGGTGTTTTTTGAAGGAAAAGAAACCATCAGAAAAAGCAGAAATATTGGCATTCACGAATTGCAATCTGCCATTTTGAGACCCTATAAACTTATTTTCGAATAATTGCTTGCAAAACCTATTTTTAGCCCTATATTTGCACACCGAAATTATTCGGGGTGTAGCGTAGCCCGGTTATCGCGCCTGCTTTGGGAGCAGGAGGTCGCAGGTTCGAATCCTGCCACCCCGACCAAAAAAAACTTTTCACAGACTTTGTGAAAAGTTTTTTGTTTTAAGTTGATTTATCATTATTTCATTAAGATTTAGGAATGTTTTAAAAAGGCTTGGAATTATAAATAATTTTTATATTTGGATGAAATAAAAAAATAAAACACACTAATAAAAAGTCACCGTTTATAATTCCTGCCACTGACGCAAATTAACAGAAGACCATTTTGGGTAACCACCCCGCTAGGAAAATTAAGTTTGGCACACAATATATTACAATCTGGCCTGAGTAAACATTTTCAAACTCCAACATTTGACGAATACAGGTATATTATTACAAAAAAAGTGTTTTACAAAAAATTTGCAAAACACTTTTTTAATTGTTGAAATTTAAATCTAGATAAGAAATATTGTCAAACTCATAGCACCTTGAGCTCCTATAACCAAACATTGTTCAATATCTGCTGTTTTTGAAGGACCCGAAATAAAAAGCCCAAAAGTCCGCGTTCTATTTGCTATCATTTTATATGCATGATGCATGTGCTGACACAAATCCTTTTTCTGTAAAATGAGTACCAGATCATTGGTTATAAAAGGCAATATTCTTATTGAAAATTGTTCATCAGAAATCCATATGGCGCCATTTTCGGCTACGCCAAATACGCCTTTTAGAATTGCCAAATCCAAATTTTCAAGATCTTTTGGTTTTGTTTGTTCACTTATTTGCACATTGCCCAAAACAGATTCCGAAATTTGAGAAAAAATTCTTTTTGCGTTCGGATACCTGTTTTTAATTTCAAGATCTAGGTCTTGTATTTGGCCTAATTCTTTGATGTTTCCACCAACTGACTCAACATTTTTTTTAAAGGTTTCCACTAAATTAATCGTTTCTTCAAAAGAATTTACATCAATTTCAGGCAATGATATCAATGTTGGTTTATTTTCTTTAATCGACTTTAAAATTGATGATTTACCCATTATTTTTTCTGTTTTTATACCATTGATCAAAGTTACCATTTTCAACTTTTGGAAACTCTCTCGATTTTCCCCAAGCATTCAATTTTGAATAAACCATAAATCTAGGTGCATATTTAAGCATCCATCTTACAGAGATTCCTAATACTGCATATAATTTTGGTCTTCCCAAAACCATTCCCGTTATTTTAAGTATTGTTTTTTTAATTAGCGGTTGCTTTTGCTCTTTTGTGATGATTTGCCGCCATTTGTACAATTGTTCATGGATATTAATTTTAACCGGACAAACATTTGAACATGAACCACATAAAGTTGATGCAAACGGAAGGGAACTGTGCTTTTTCATATCCATTCCTGGAGATAAAATAGATCCAATAGGACCTGGAATAGTCGCGTTATAGCTAAATCCACCACTTCTTCTGTAAATAGGGCAAGTATTCATGCAAGCGCCACAACGAATGCAACTTAGAGAGGACCTAAAATCCTCACGACTTAATTGTTCGGTTCTTCCATTATCTACAATTACAATATGTATTGCATTTCCTGGTGCAGGTTTGTTAAAATGAGAAGAATAAGTGGTGATTGGCTGTCCTGTTGCACTTCTTGCCAACAAACGTAAAAACACACCCAAATGCTCTTCTCTGGGAATGATTTTTTCTATACCCATACAGGCAATATGTACCTTTGACAAGTGCACTCCCATATCTGCATTGCCTTCATTTGTGCAAACTACAAAACCACCGGTTTCGGCAATAGCAAAATTAACACCAGTAAGGGCAACATCTGCGTTAAGAAATTTATCCCTTAAGTGCTTCCTAGCTTCATTTGTTAAGTACTGAGGATCTCCATTACTAGGTTTTGTTCCCAAATGCTCTTGAAACAAAACATCTATTTCTTCCTTGGTCTTATGAATTGCAGGCAATACAATATGACTAGGCGGTTCTTTTGCCAATTGCACAATGCGTTCACCTAAATCCGTGTCAATTACTTCAATGCCTTTTGACTCTAAATAAGGGTTTAAATGACATTCTTCGGTAAGCATCGACTTACTTTTAACAACTTTTGTAGCATTGTTTTGTGTAAGTATTTTATAAACTATCTTATTATGCTCTTCCGCATTTGAAGCCCAATGCACTTCAATTCCATTACTTTGGGCGTTTTTTTCAAATTCAACTAAATAGTTATCTAAATTAGACAAAACATTGGCTTTAATTCCGGAGGCTAAATCTCTCAGATATTCCCAGCCTTTAACATGGTGGGCAGCAGTATCTCTTTTTTCTCGAACATACCACAATGCTTTATCATGCCAATTTACTTTTGCCTCATCTTTATTGAATATTTCTGCTAGTTTTGAGTGACTCATCATTATATACAGCTATTTAAGATTTCGGCAATATGCATTACCCTCAAAGGTTGGTTATTCCTATTTATTAAACCATCTAGATGCATTAAACAAGAATGATCAGCACCAGTGATTACTTCAACACCATTGTCTAAATGATCCTGAATACGGTCTTTTCCCATTTTTACGGAAATGGCTTCTTCGAAAACTGAAAACGTTCCTCCAAACCCGCAGCATTCGTCTTTTCTTGTTAAAGACATCAATTCAATTCCTTTCACTTCTTTCAATAATTCTTCTTCTGTCGAATAATAATCATCCATCCTTTCAGAACAAGACCCTAATTTTAACCCCCTTAAACCGTGACAGCTTTTATGCAATCCGACTTTATAGGGAAATGAAGCCCCTAAATTTGTTTTGCCTAAAATGTTGACAATAAATTCGCACAATTCATAAGAATTTTTTCTGACATTTTTAACGGCTTCCGTCTGCTCTAAAATATCAAAATGTTCTTTAATATGATGAATGCAACTTCCTGATGGTCCAACGATATAATCGTATTCTTTAAAATTTTCAACAAATATCTGACAGGCTCCTTTTGCATCTTCTTCATATCCAGAATTTCCCAATGGTTGTCCACAGCAGGTTTGACCTGTTGGATAATATACTTCTACGCCCAATTTCTCTAATAACTCAAGAGTCGCAATACCTACTTTTGGATATAGTTGATTGATATAACAAGGTATAAAAAGACCTACTTTCATCTGTTTAAATTTTATTTTTTAGCGGTAACAGCTGCTGTTCGCCATTAATCATTCGTTTGTGTGTCAAAATTTGTAATGCTCGTTTCATTTGAATTATATTTTAATGATTGCTATTTCACAATAATTATTTTATTGCTTTAATTTACACTTAAAAATTTAACGAAGTGGCAAAAACAAACCGCATATTGCTAGCGTTATTCGTGTTTTGAACTTTTGTGTAATCGGCATTTGCAGTTCCATAAGCTGCGGTATCATAAGACACTTCTCCTTTAAATCTAACCAAACCAGTTCCATATTCTATTCTTGGCGAAATGCGATAGCTGAAATCTATGTCAGTTCCTCTTGCATATACAGCAACTGTGATGGGATCATCGGCACCATAATTTTTGGTATAACCTGCAAATATCCCTAAAGTTGTTTTTTCACCAATCAACCCTGAATCAACATCGAACCAAACGGTTCCTGCCGTAAAATTGGTGTATTCATTTTCACCATTGCTGTTGGTGCCAGAAACGCCATATCCGCCCAACATTACAAAATTATAGAGATTTTGTCCGTAAATACTACCAATTCTGATGGCTGATTTATCGATTTTAATTTTACTAAACAAACTTAAGTGGTAACTTCCCAAACTTTCTTCAGATTTGTATTTTAATCCACCAACCACATAAGACAATTGCGGTTTAATTGTTTTATATCCCACATTGGCACCGATTAAAAAATTTGATTTCAAGCCTAAAACATAAGTGGCGTTAAGCTCTGGAAAAGCGGCGTTTCTAATATAATCTGTTGATGGGACAATTGGCCCGTTGGATTTAAAATCCAGTTGCGTTGATGCCGCAATGGAAAATTTAGAATTGCCTGTTGCGCCATAACTAAAGCGTAACTGCGGACTTCTTTCCAAAGGAAAATAAGGCAAACCCGCGTTCCAAGAAACAGTTTGAGGAAATACATCTAACGTAAACATAGGATGCCAATATTGCCCGGCTAATAATTCTGTTTTCGCCCAATTTAATTTGACGATTGCATGACGCAAGCGTAACAAACCAATTTTATCATTTGCAGATCCTGCAAAATCCCCTTCCAACAAACCGGAAACTTTTGCATTTAAAAAACTTGGGGCGGTAATAACAATTCTTGCCCTGGAGTGAATATTTAACATATTAAAATTGGCCTTTGCATTGATGTCTTCACCATTTGCATCCAAAACCTCTTTTTCAGGAAATATAAGCACATCGCCTTCTCTTGCAGTTACGGTTTGCCTTGTGTCAAAAATGCTTTCAGCCCAAATATGGCCACTAATTTTAACAGATAATTTTTCTTCTTCTTGCGCATCAGAAGTGTTTGGCACTAAAAAAAGCGCTAAAAAAGAAAATAAAAGTAGGTAATTTTTCATTATTTAAAGTTTATTAATTAATTTTTGGTGTTGTTGCCAAATCAATAAGATTGACAATTGATTTAAAATCTGTTTTGCTGTTTTTGCTAAGTCCTATTTCGCAAGTTCTGCTGGTTGCATAACCATCCGTAACACTTTCAGGAATTTGTTCATCCAGGGTTCTCAAACCATGCTCATTGAGCTCCGGGAAATTAAAACCTTTATTTCCTGCAAAACCGCAGCAATTGGTTTTTGGTGTATACACTACTGTGGAACACAATTTTGCGATGGCATATAAATCCTCATCAATGCCCATTTTCTTCAAACTGCACACAGAAAATACAGCAACTTCTTTATTTACCGGTTTAAATTCTAAGCGATCCAATAAAAAAGTAGTCGTGAAATTGGTAATGTCGTAAAGTTTTAAAGCTGAACCTTTCATAGATTCTCTCATTTGTAATGAACACGGACTCATGTCACACAAAATAGGATACTCTCCGTTATTGCTTGCCTTAAGCAAACTTTGGAATAATTTATCTGATGCTATATGGGCAGATTCTGCAAATCCTTGTGATTTAAAAGCGAGTCCGCAACATAGGTTATCGCTGGCTTCAGGATAAATAATCTCGCAATTGGCTTTGTTTAAAATTTTAACCGTTTTGTTGTAAACCGTGTCTTCATCTCCATAACTGTTTGAAGCACCCATCATTTTATTGATACAGCTCGAAAAATAAACCACTTTTAGCGCATTTGGCCTTAAATTGGTTTGATTTTCAATTTTAACATGTGCAGCTTTAGGCGTATATTTTGTCCATTCCATTTTTTGCCCCAACATAGAAGTCGCCGCGCCAACCACTTTATTATAAGCATTATGGCCTATAACATTTGCAATGGCGTGACTTACATTTAAGCCAACATGAACGCCTTTTGTGGCTATACTAAAATTATTGACAATCAGTTTGGCAATTTTATTGCCCGAATGCTTTTTGGCTCTAACGCGTTTTACATAATCACCTGTATCAATATTTACCGGGCACGCCAACATACACAAACCGTCTGTGGCGCACATAGAATCGAAACCATATTCAAAAGATTTTTCCAATTCACGGGCTTCTTTTGAAAATCCTTCGGCATCTAACCTGCTCATTTCCCTATGTAAAACAATGCGCTGTCTTGGAGAAAAACCCAAATCGTAAGAAACACAACTGGATTCACAAAAACCACATTCAATACATTTATCAATCTGGTCATCGGCTTTTGGCAACGGTTTCAGGTTTTTTAAATGAACTTTCTGATCTTCATTGATAATCACACCCGGATTTATAATTCCGTTAGGATCAAAAATTTGTTTGATCTTTTTCATCAAAATATAGGCTTCTGAACCCCATTCCTTTTCAACAAAAGGAGCCATATTTCTTCCTGTTCCGTGCTCTGACTTCAGGGCGCCGTCGTATTTATCGACTACCAAAACGGCCAACTCATCCATAAAATCTTCGTAACGTTTTATTTCAGAAGCCGTTCCAAAATCCTGCGTAAAAACAAAATGCAGATTTCCATCCAATGCATGGCCAAAAATTACGGCCTCATTGTAATGGTATTTTTTAAATAAAGCTTGCAAATCCAGCGTTCCTGCTGCCAATCTTGGTACCGGAAAAGTAATATCTTCAATAATAACCGTTGTACCAATTTTTCTGATGGCACCAATTGTTGGAAACAATCCTTTTCTTATTTTCCAATATTGGTTGTATAAAGAAGCATCATCGGTAAATTTGATAGGCAATTCTGGTTTTATGTGATTGATGGATTTTTCAATTTCATCAATTTGTGCTGCCAATAGTTCCTTATTGGGCGCCACCGTTTCAACCAAAACAGCCGAAGCGCCTTCACTTAATGTTGATAGATAATTGGGAACGCCATCCATTTTTTCAACCGAGCGCAAACTGGCCCTGTCCATCAATTCAACAGCCGCAACCGGTTCCGATTTTAATATTGAAACCACATTACAAGCCATTTCAATATTTTCAAAAATCATTAAGGCGCTCGCTTTAAAGGGATGATTTACTACAGTATTGTAGGTAATTTCGGCAATCATTCCCAATGTTCCTTCGGAACCAATCATTAAATGTGTAATAACATCAATTGGATCTGTATAATCAACCAAGGCGTTTAAGCTGTAGCCAGTAGTATTCTTCATTTTATATTTATGATGAATACGTTCAACCAGTTCCTGATTGTTTTGGGTTTCTTTTATTATTTTGACAACTTCATTAAAAATAACAGCGTGATGAATTTTAAACTGCTCTATACTTTCTGGATCATTGGTGTCCAGTAAAAAACCATCATAAAATATAATTTTTAAACTTGCCACGGTTTTATAAGAGTTTTCCGATGTACCACAGCACATTCCGCTGGCATTGTTGGCCACAATACCTCCAATCATTGCTGAATTAATTGAAGCAGGATCAGGTCCAATTTTTCGCCCATATGGCTTTAACAGCATATTGGCTCTTGCACCAATAACACCGGGTTGTAACCTTATGCGATTTCCGTTTTCAATTACTTCGTGATTGGTCCAATATTTAGACGTTAAAATGAGGATAGAATCTGAAATTGCTTGTCCAGATAAACTAGTACCTGCCGCCCTAAAGGTGACAGGTAAGTTTAACTTATTAGCTTCTTCCAGCAAAAAAGATATTTCTTCAATAGATTTAGATTGAATTACAATTTTCGGAATCAATCTGTAAAAACTGGCATCCGTCCCATAAGCCAATGTGCTAGCTTTATCAGTGAATATTCTATCGGAACTAATTTTTTTAGATATCTGCTCAAAAAATAATATGTATTTTCCTTCTAACATAAATGATTTTTTATAATGAATTTAGATAAACTGTTAATTTATCAGTGATGTCAAACCCATATAACATGATTAAACCAATAATTCCGGCAAAAACCACATAATAAAGTGTTGGTAAAATAGTTTTACGTAAAACAATACCTTCCATGCCAAGCATACCAACAGTTGCTGCCGCAGCCACAACATTATGAATGGCAATCATATTTCCTGCTGCAGCGCCAACTGCTTGCAAAGCAACAAAAACGGAACCTGTTAATCCTAAATTTACCGCAGTTGAAAATTGGAATTGTGCCAGCATCATATTGGAAACGGTGTTAGACCCTGCGATAAAAGCTCCTAATGCGCCTACCGTAGCTGCAAAAGCAGGATAAATTCCTCCCATTGTATCTGCTACCCATTGTGCCATCGCGATTGGCATACTTGCGTAATCATTAACATTTACACCTGAGTTGATTAAGATTCTAACCATTGGAATTGTAAATACCAAAACAAATCCGGCACCCAGAAGTGTTTTCGTGGATTCTCCTATAGCAGTAGACAATTCTTTCGCTTTCATATTGTGCAAAAAATAAGTAATTAAAACAACCAATATCATAATCCCGCCAGGTAAGTATAGTGGCGAAAATGAGGCATTTATTCCAACTTCGCTTAAAATATCTTTATATGATAAGGTTACATATTTCAACGCTTTATCAACCCCTAGTGAGGGTATTCTGCTAATTACTAAAAAGAATGCTACCAAAAGGTATGGCAACCAAGCTTTTCCTAAGGAAATATTTGTATGTTTATCTGATGCACTACTTAAATGTAAGTCTATGTTACCCATCCAAGTTGAAGGCCAATTTTTTGCTGGTTCGAAATCCCAGATATCTTTAGGTATTAAAAATTTTGCTTTAGCAGCGGTAACTACAATTACCAATCCTACAAGCGCTCCAATAAGTGAAGGAAACTCCGGGCCTAAAAACACACCCGTTAATACGTAAGGAATTGTAAAGGCCAATCCGGAAAAAATAGCGAATGGAGCAATAGACAAACCTTCAGACCACGATTTATTTTTACCAAAATAACGTGTTAAAACCATACACATAAACAAAGGAATTAATGTACCTATAATCCCATGAATAATAGCCACTTCAGAAGTGACTATTTGTAAAAATTGTTCCCAATTGGTTCCGGCAGCTATTAACTGAGCATCTAATTCACTTGTTTTTAAACCTGTGGTTACCCCAATTACAATCGGAGTACCAACAGCACCAAATGATACAGGAGTTGACTGAATCATCATTCCAATAACAACAGCTCCTAAGGCGGGGAAACCCAATCCTAGTAATAATGGGGAGGCAATTGCTGCTGGGGTACCAAAACCTGAAGCGCCTTCAATAAAACTTCCAAATAACCAGGCAATAATAATTACCTGAACTCTTCTGTCTGTGCTTATATTGGTAAAACCAGCGCGAATAACTTTTAAAGCCCCTGAATGTTTAAGGGTATTTAATAATAAAATAGCTCCAAAAATAATCCATAAGATGGAAGCTGTTACTCCCAAGCCTTCTAAAGTGGAAGCAATAATTCTGTTTACGGGCATTCCCCAGGCAAAATAAGCGATGATGATCGCCACTAATAATACAAATGGCATTGCCCTTTTTGCAGGCCACCTTAATCCTACCAGCAATATGCCAGCCAAAAGGATTGGAAAGAAAGCCAAAAAGGCTTGGATTGATAAATTCATAATAAAGTTTTAATTGGTTAATATTAATTTGGTTCTTATTTAACTCACTCTCAACAGGATTAAATAAGAGATGATATAATAAGGTCGATAATTATAAAATTATTTTCCTCAATTTTAATTTTCACATTGTACGCTTTAATACATTAAATTAATGTTGAATAAGCAAACTGTAAATCAATAAAAAGTCTATACCAGCGATATCTTAAAAAAGTAAAGTTTTCTATAGTCTTGAACTTTATATTATATCTACACAAATCAACTTTTTCTTGCCATTTTAGCAACATTGAAAGTATTTAAATGTGATAAACAACCACGAAAACGTATTCGTAAATTATTTTATCAAATGTATTTAGAATTATAAGTTTGGAAAAGAAGATTATTTGCAATTTGTAATATTAAATTTGCATAATGATTAATTTAATAAAATTGATTTCATAATAATTGACATTTTAATAAATTAAACAAGACCTTCTTAGCGGTAATAATTTTTTGTACATCCAAATATTTGTAAGTGGGTTTTAGTTTAAGGCATCAATTTTGGTATATTTAATAGCTGCTATTGCTGCAGCCAAACGTGCTATTGGAACTCTATATGGAGAACAACTTACATAATCCAAACCAATGCTATGGCAAAATTCAACGGAACTTGGTTCCCCTCCGTGTTCACCGCAAATACCTACTTTTAGCTTAGGATTTGATGAACGTCCTTTTGCTGTCCCCATTTTAACCAATTGCCCAATACCTTCCTGATCAAGTACATGAAATGGGTCAGCTTTTAAGATACCTTTTTGAATGTATATGGGTAAGAATTTACCAGCATCATCGCGAGAGAATCCAAAGCCCATTTGCGTGAGGTCATTGGTTCCAAATGAAAAGAATTGAGCAACTTCGCCAATTTGATCGGCCGTTAAGCAAGCCCTGGGAATTTCAATCATTGTTCCAATCAAATAGTCAATTTCTGCTCCTTTTTCTTCAAAAACTTTATCAAAAACGTTTTT
>CAMDPE010000011.1 GCA_945903795.1 Lutibacter flavus
GCTCAAGCTTATTGATGACAACTTTAAACTGGCTAAAATAGGCGCAAAAATTGAAAATAGTGAGTATTACCCTAAAATAGCTGCTTTCGGAAAGCAATCTTTATGGAAAGATAATTTATCCTTTGCCAAAACCAACTGGATTGTTGGCATTGGTGCTGAGTGGACTATTTTTAAGGGTTTTCAAAGAGCACATAAAATTAAAGCTTCAAAATATAAAGTGTCCCAGGTTCAGGAAATTGAAAAACAGGCACGATTAAATTTGGCGACTTATACCGAAAAGATTTACAACGAACTGCAAAAGCAACAGGAACAATATGAAAGTCTGAATGCTGATGAAATATTGGCCAAAAAACTGAAGTTTATGCGCACCCGGGCATTTGAAGAAGGTACCGGAACCTCAATAGAAGTGATAGATGCCACTTTAAAATTGACTGAAATCAAATTGCATAAAATAGAAGCTTTATACCATTACAACGTGGCTTATGGCGAATTAATGGTTCAACTTGGAGAAACAGAAAATTTCCTGAACAAAAATTAAAAAAAAATGAGAAAATCACAAGCAACAAAATCATTTATCAGCATAATTGTTATCGCAACTTTGGTGCTTACCGGAATTTGGTTCTTAACAAAACCCAAAACACAGGTTTTACAAGGCCGCATAGAAGCCAAGGAAATATATCTTTCCGCTAAAATTCCTACAAGGCTTAAATCGACTGAAGTCATGGAAGGAGAAAGCGTTTTAAAAGGACAACTGTTGGCCACGCTTGAAAGTCAGGAAATTGATGGCAAAGAAACCCAAGCGTTGGCGGCCAAAGAAGCGGCAAATTCTCAACTCAATAAAGCAAACAATGGCGCGAGACAGGAAGAAATAAGTGCTGCAAAAAGCATTTATGAAAAAGCGACAGCAGCTGCCAATATTATGAAAAAAACCTATGGACGAATAGAAAATTTGTATAAAGACGGTGTGGTTTCCGAACAAAATCGCGATGAAGTTTTTGCTAAAAAAGAAGCTTCTGTTAAGGATCAGGAAGCGGCTTACAGTCAGTATGCCATGACTTTAAAAGGAGCGAGAAATGAGGATATTGACGCCGCAAATGCTTTGGTCAAAAAAGCGGACGGTGCGTTGGTTGAATTGGAAAGCTATAAAAACGAACGAAATATTACCGCACCCATAAATGCCGAAGTTTTGGATTTTTTGCCTGAGGAAGGTGAACTTATTCCGGCAGGTTATCCTGTGGTGCATTTGGTTGATCTTTCAAATTCCTATGCCATTTTAAATATTAAGGAAACAAGTTTATTCAATTTCAAAAAAGATACAGAATTTACCGCAAAAGTTCCCGCGCTGAACAATCAGGAAATTCGATTTAGAATTTATTATGTGGCGCCACTCGGCGATTATGCCACTTGGAATGCCACCAAATCAACGGGTGAATTTGATATCAGGACTTTCGAAATAAAAGCGAAACCGATAAATAAGAATCATTCCTTAAGGCCTGGAATGAGTATTTTAATTGATTATTCACAATTTAAGAAATAATAGTGAACGCATTTCTGCATATCGCAAAACGAGAAGTTGGAATCCTGTTTAGCTATAAAACCAATTTTATTTTTACGATACTATTGCCTTTTGTTTCTATACTGTTTTTTAACACCTTGCTACAGGAAGGTGTTCCTAGAGATTTGCCCATTGCCGTTGTTGATTATGACAAAACCGCTGTTTCAAGAAATTTAATTGCCCAGTTTGATGCTACACCCGAATTAAAAGTTGCGTATGCACCTTTAACCCAAAAAGAAGGAGAACCATTGGTTAGAACGGGTAAAATTTATGGATTGGTAACCATTCCCAACCATTTTGAAAAGGACTTAAAACAAGGAAAACAAACAAAAGTAATCAACCAATTCAATGGCAATTTGCTTTTGCCTGGCGGACTTATAGACAAAGCCTTTAAAAAAGTTGTCGGCACACTTTCGGCAAGTGTCAATATTCAGAAGCAACTTAAAAATGGTGTTTTAATAAAACAGGCCAATGCAAATTTTCAGCCAATAAGCGCAAATAATCACGTGCTGTCAAATCCGTTTACTAATTATTCCTATTATTTAAACTCGGGATTTTTAACGATGTTTTTTCAAATATTTGTTATTTTAACCACTGTATATTCTTTTGGTTCCGATTTTAAATATCGTAAAGGAAAAAAATTATATAAAATAAGTAAGGGCAATACTTTTGTAATATTATTGGGAAAAGTTTTACCCTATACCTTTTGGTTTTTTCTGGTTGGTTTGCTGATGTATTTTAGTATGTTTGTGTTGCAGGATTTCCCTTTGTTTGGCAATAAGTTTGCTCTATTGGCAGGATTGTTATTACTGATTATTTCCAGCCAGTCGTTCGCTGTATTTTTTATTTCCATCAGTAAAAGTTTGCGGCAAGCGCTTACTTTGGGATCAGGATTTGGGGCCGTAAGCCTGGCATTTTCTGGAATTACTTTCCCTATTTTTGGGATGCCTGCACCAATGCAATGGCTAAGCCAGCTATTTCCCTTTACCCATTTTTTTGAATTATTTTTAGATCAGACGCAAAGGGGAATTCCCATTTTTTATTCATTTTACGCCATTTCGGCATTGGTTGTTTTAAGTATACTGCCGCTGTTGCTTGGGTGGACAAAATTGAAAAAATTACTATTAAAAGGCGAGTTTGAACACCGCATTTAAGCATGAAAAAAAAATTATTTAAACCTTATCACAGGACAAGACTTTCGTATTGGAACACCATTGCTACGGAATGGGATTCCATAAAATCGGATAAAGCCGTTGTTTCCACATTTTTGTCAGTTACCTTAATTTTACTGCTTGTTTACGCCTATGTTTACTCGAATGAAGTGATTTATGATGTTCCGGTAGCTGTGGTAAATCAGGATGTTAGCAAAACAAGCCGAGATTATATTGAAATGCTGAATGCTTCCGCAGGAATTAAAACAATGGCAACTCATACCGATTTACAGGAAGCAAAACACGCCTATTATGCAAAAAAAGTAATGGGCATTGTAATCATTCCAAAAGATTTTGAAAAAAATATCAGAAATGGCCGGCCAACAGCTATTTCAACCTATTCCGATGCCTCCAATATGGTTTTTTACAAAAATGTATTGGGAAATGTGAGCATCACAAACGGCTATTTTAATGCGGGTATTGGCATTAAAAAATCGATGGCGCAAGGAAAACCAATGACGGCGGCAAAACAAAATCAGAACCCGATTCAGGCAATTTCCACCAGTTTATTCAATACTTCCTCTGGATACGCCACGTATATAATTCCCATTTTAACAGGATTAATAATTCAGTTGGTAATATTAATGGGTATTGGAATTTTATATGGTTCAAGGAAAGAAGACAAAAAAATTAGAACCGATTTTCCAAGATTGCTTCATAAGGGAGGAACTATTCCGGTATTGTTGGGTAAAGCAAGTTTATACTCGTTAATTTTCGCTGTAATAATTCCAATTCAAATTGGCATCGTTTTCACGATTTTCTCCATTCCGGTAAGGTCATCCTTATTGACAATTTATGCATTTTTAATACCTTATATTTTTTCAGTCGTTTTTTTGGGGATTGCAATAAGTTCGCTGTTTAAAAGAAGAGAAGAATCGATTGTTTTTTTAGTGCTTATCTCTGTTCCTTCGTTAATGTTAAGCGGACTTTCTTATCCGCTGGAGGGATTTTCCCATTTTTATCAGGTGTTGGCAAGCGTAATTCCTTCAACATCGGGCATTGAAGGATTTGTGAAATTAACGCAAATGCATGCTTCTTTATTTGAGGTGACAAAGGAATGGCTGCATTTATGGGGATTGACGCTAATCTATTTTAGCATTGCCGCCGCCTCGTTGAAAATTCGTGCTTATAACGAATTACAACACTTAAAAAATTAGCATTCAATTTCACTATTTAATCATCAAAAATAGCATTAAAAATGAATATCCTATCCCAAGCCCTTTCCGAAGGAAAGAGAGCTTGATTTGAGTTAAATAAAACAAATAACCCTGCGAAACAATTGCTTCACAGGGTTATTTGTTTAAATTATTGGAATATTAAATTCCCAATTCGGTAAATAATTCTTTTAATTTAGGGTCAGATGGTCTTGCTGCATCAGCATCAACAATATTACCCTCAGTATCAATTAAAATAAATCTTGGGATGGCATTGATACCGTAATCTAGAATAAACTGAGATTCAAAATTATTATCGGCATACAACTGCACACCGCCCAATTGTTCATCCGCAACCATTTTTTTCCAGGTTTCGTAAGCTTCCGGTTTGTCTACAGAAATGCTTACAAACTCAATATTTTTTCCTGCATATTCTTTTTCCAATGCTTGTAAAAAAGGAATTTCAGCTTTACAAGGAGCACACCAAGTTGCCCAAATATCCAAATACACATATTTTCCTTTTAAATCGGTTAATGATGTTTTTCCGCCTTTAAAATTTTCATAGTTTACAAATACCGGAGATGCCTTTCCTTTTCCCAAACGGGTTAAGGTTTCATGCATACTTTCATAATTGGATTCAATATAACCAAAAAACATTTCATCATTTCTGGCATCCATGGCAATTATAAGCGAATCTAAATTTTGGGCTTTGTCTTTATAGCCTTGCAATTCTAATTTTGCCGCAGCAAGTTTTGCATCAAAAGCAGCTTTATCCAACGTAAAATAAGATTTAGGATTTGCATTGTCACTCATATAAAATCCACGTTTGTTTTCCATAAAATTATTGGTTTCTGAACCTTCGCCTTTATAGGAAACTCCATCCGACAATTTTTCGCCTTTAAATTCCAAAGTTAAATCATAACCGTTTTTTAAGAACAAAGTTACCCTGTCTTCGCCATTGGAAATTGCATGCACACCATCCATCACTTTTAAAGTGTCAGAAAATGTTCCATCGCTACTTACGGTAATTTCCTTTGTAAAACCTCTTCCCTGAATAGTTAATTTTTCAATGCCAGGAGTTTTTAATTTTCCCGCCAATGTTACGTAATCCTTTGGTTCTGATTTACAAGATACTAATGCAATCACTGCAAAAAGTAAAATTATTTTTTTCATGCTGTTATAAAATTGTTGTTTAAATATTAAGTTCACTAAATAATCTGGTTAATCTGCTGCTCGATGGTCTTGGCGCATTTGCATTTACAATTTTTCCTGAAGGATCAATTAAAATATAGCGAGGCGTTGTTTTAATCAAAAATTCCTTAATAAAACTTGACTCCATATCTTTGTCTGAAAACAGTTGAATACCTGCAAATTTATTCTTTAAAACCATTTGTTTCCATTTGTCATGATCTACTTCCCTATCTACAGAAATACTCACAAATTTAATATTTTTGCCTTTATAAGTTGTTTCAAGTTCCTTTATAAAATTCATTTCTCTTGGGTTAGGGTTAGACCATGTTGCCCAAACATTTACAAAGACATAGTTTCCTTTTAAATCATCCAAAGAAGTTTTACCACCGGCATAGTTTTCATAATCCTTAAATTTTGGAGAAGGTTGTCCTTTGGCTACCGTCTTAAATTGGTTGTAACTTTCTGTTATCTCTTTTTTATGAGCTTCATTGGTTGATGCAGCCATAAATTGCTTATAAAGGGGTTCTAAATCTTCAGAGTAAGTAAAAGCATATTTTACCCGCTCATAAATTAAATCATTTATCATTGTCGGTTTTTGCAATGCGCCCACAACTTTTATAAAAGCTATATCATTATCAATATGCTCGGCACGAGCCAATTCGGCAGCTTTAATTCTATAATGAGTCGTTACCAAAGTTCTATAATCAGGCGAGAATAAAAAATCTTCCTCATTGTCATAAGTAACGGCATTTAGCTCTTTTAAAAAACCTTCAGAAGTTTTAAAATCTGGCAATTGGGCATAATAACTATGGAAAATTTGGTAATTATTAAGTCTAATTAGATAGGTATAATTGATATTTCTCTTTTCTTTTGCTTCAAAATCATCAGAAATTCCTTTGCTGCCCGAAACTAATTTTTCTAAAGTGGTTTTAATTTCCTTCAGCTTTAAAGTATAAGCGGCTTCCTCCAATTTGTAAATTTCGTTATTTTCACCCAGTAATTCTTTCTCTTTTTTTTGTTTTGCAAATAAATAATTACTTATTTCTGAACCTTTCCCTGAAAAAATTAACGAGTTATCAAAATCATCTGAGTTAAAATTAATTACAACATTATTACCGGGAGTGACAAAAATTTCTGCTCGATTTCTGCCATATTGAAAGGTATAATTACCTGATTCAATAAATAACGTGTCTATAAATTTTCCATCTCTGCCAACTTTAATTGTTTCGTTAAATTCTGTATTATTAGGCTTTTTAAAGGTGATTTCACTTCCTCTATTGTTGGTAATTTCTCCTGAAATAATAGTGAAGTCAGCTTCTTTTTCATTTTTACAAGAGAGTATTGTAACCGCGGCTATCAATAACCATATTTTTTTCATATTTTATACTGTTTTTTGTTAATTAATGGGCAAATATAAAACATATTGGATAATAAATAATTTATAATATTACTTTAACAAATTATTTGCATATTGTGTTTGGAATGCAGAATTTTGATGCATCAAAACACAACTATGAGCAACCTACATGAGATCAATTCCAAACCTTTGGATTTTACTGCGATAAGTGACATTATTTTTACTGAAAAAAAATTAAAGATTTCTGCTGAATCCATTGAAAAAATTGAAAATTGCCGTATATATTTAGATAAAAAACTTGAAAAACATGCAGCGCCAATTTATGGGATCAATACCGGATTTGGCTCATTGTGCAACGTAAAAATTGACAATAACAATTTGCATCAACTTCAGGAAAATTTGGTGATGAGCCACGCCTGCGGAATGGGAAGAAAAGTAGACAAGCACATTGTGAAACTGATGCTTTTGCTAAAAATTCAGTCATTAAGTTACGGTCATTCAGGAGTTCAGCGAGAAACTGTAGAACGGTTGGTGGATTTTTATAACAATAATATTATTCCAGTTGTTTATGAGCAAGGTTCATTGGGCGCCTCAGGAGATTTAGCGCCGTTGGCCCATTTGTCATTGCCTTTAATTGGCAAAGGCGAAGTGTATTATAACAACGAAATTGTTGCTAGTGAGGTGGTTTTAAAAAAATTTAATTGGAGTAAAATTGAATTAAAATCGAAAGAAGGACTGGCTTTGTTAAACGGAACCCAATTTATGAGTGCTTATGGCGTTCATTTAATTCTGAAATCGTACAAACTTTCCTATTTAGCTGACTTAATTGGCGCACTTTCTTTGGATGCTTTTGACGGAAGGATTGAACCTTTTAATGAATTAATCCATTTTATACGACCGCATAACGGACAAATAAAAACAGCACAACGCATTAAAGATTTTTTGGAAGACAGCGAAATTGTTTCGCAGCACAAAGAACATGTGCAAGATCCGTATTCTTTTAGGTGTATGCCGCAAGTTCATGGCGCGAGCAAAGATGCCTTAAACTATTGCAAAAAAGTGTTCGCTACAGAGATTAATTCGGTAACCGACAATCCGATTATTTTTACAGAAGCCAATGAAATAATTTCCGGAGGAAATTTTCACGGACAGCCTCTAGCCCTGGCTTTTGATTTTATGGGAATCGCGATGGCCGAGCTAGGAAGCATTTCAGAAAGAAGAACTTTTCAGCTAATTTCCGGACAACGTTATTTACCGCCTTTTTTAGTGAAAAATCCTGGATTGAACAGTGGTTTAATGATTCCCCAATATACCGCCGCAAGCATCGCCAGCCAAAACAAGCAATTGGCAACGCCGGCATCTGTTGATTCTATTGTTTCCAGCAACGGACAGGAAGATCACGTAAGTATGGGTGCCAACGGAGCCACAAAAACAAAACAAATTGTTGACAATATAGAAACTATTTTGGCCATTGAACTGCTCAATGCTTCACAGGCGTTGTATTTTAGAAAACCACTAAAAAGTTCCGAATTTCTGGAATCGTTTCTGGAAATGTACAGAAGTGAAGTTCCTTTTATCGAAAACGACACTATTTTAAGTACAGAAATTAATAAAACAGTGGCTTTCTTAACCAATCTTAACATTGATAGTGAGGAATTGTTTTTGTAAAAAGTAAAAGATGTATTAAAAATAAAAAAACCTGAAATTTTCTAAAATTTCAGGTTTTTTTATCTATTAAATTATTTATCAAAGATTTAATTAGTTTTTAGATCTATTCCCAATCAGGCATTGTTGCATTTAAGAAGAGTAAAGCTCTTTCATTATCCTGATTTACATCAATTTTATAAATTGAACGTATTGAAACACCATCATTTGAAGTATTAACAAAAATAACCTCTGCTTCATTAGGAGAGAATCTTGGATCTAGATCTATAGTTCCATTCTCCTTACTGACCGAAAGATCCGTTCGTATAGCCGAAGCAATATTATAAAGAAAAATGTGTGTATCTAACTGCCTATTATTTGGGCTTTCAAATTCAGAAATATCATAGGTATATACTAATAATTTATTGTTAATTGAAATATTAAGTCCACCAACAGCTCCTTTCACTCCTGAAAGAATTGTTTTTAATAGAGTTCCAGACATATTAATCGTATAAATAGATGAATTATATCCAGTTATATCATTAGTTTTTATTGCAATCATACTTTCGTCATTACTCCAATCACATTCTGTGATATAGCTGCCGTCTAAAGTTTTATAAATTTGCTGAAGCCCACTACCATCTTTATTTATAAGGTATAATTTGTCATAATGAGAGTAAATTAATCGATCTCCATTAGATGACCATGAAAAATCAATTTCATTCAAATTAATTCCTGCTAATGGCACCGCTGATGTTACTTTATAAATATCTGAGCCATCTTGATTCATTGTAAATAAATGAGCCTCATTATTATAAGTTCGTAAAAACGCAATTAAACCAGTTGTTTGATTTTTTCTTGGTCTCCAACTATTTTTATCGTCAAGTGTTAATTGAACTACATTTTCGGCTTCACTTGTTTCATCATTATAACTTGATGAATAAATTACATTGTTGTTATTCAAACTTTTTTGAACATAAAAATACCTGTTTTCCGGATTAACTTTAGTTTTAAATGAACTAACTGAACTTAAAACTTCAGAATTAATACTATCATTAGCGACTATTTGCCAAAAATACTTAGTCCCATATTTTAAATCTGAAACAACATATGAGGTATCTATAATAGATTCTACTTTTATAAGATTATTATTATTGGCATTCTTAATTTCAAGCCTGTAGGTAATTGTATCTTCATCCGGGTCTTTTGATGACCAAATTAATTCAACTGAAAGTTCTTGTTCTTCAATGCCGTCGGCTGGTGTAATCAATACTGGAGCAGATGGTGGTCTATTTAAAGCAGTTTCATCCTCCATTTCAAAAATGACATTTACTGTTAAGCCCTTCGTAACCGTTGCTGGTTCAAAATTCGTCAAATAATCCTCTTTAATTACACTTACAGAATAATCCCCTGCCTCAACATCTTCCATTGTAAAATAACCGTCAGCATCAGAAAACACAGTGTTATTGGTTGGACTTATGGTGATTTTAGCATTTTCAATTGGATTAAAAGACTTTACTTCAACTATTCTTCCAGTTATGGTCCCTATGCCTACAAGATCAATTGTTTCTTCAGTACAATTTATAAATAGACTAAGAATTATTACTATAGATATATTAAATACTTTTTTCATTTCAAATTTTTTAATTATTCAAAAATTACCGACTTTACTTTTTTGTATGGTTTCCATATATAAAAGTTAAGACCTAAACCAATTCTCCAAAAATAATCATCTCTTTTCCCATTAATAATTCCATCCAAATTGTCACTAAAAGCAATATTTTGTTCTCCAAATACCTTAATGCCAATATTATTTATAGGTAAATATTCCAATCCAATACCGTATTGAAATTTTGCAAAAGCCTTGTTAATATCCCAGCCTGATGTAATTCCACCGACGCCTGCATATAAAAATGGCGTAAAATTATCATAAGGTAGTATGGTATATTCCAAATTCATATCCACCGTTAAAAATTCATCAGTAAATTGTTGCTTATTTTCTAATTGTAAATAGCCCAAACCCATATTTAAATTAAAATTTGTTTTTTTAAAAAAAATCTTTAATGATGAATTGGTTGATACCCTTGCAACCGGATTTGAATAATCACCTGCAATAAGTGCCGTACCTCCGGATGCGCTAAGTGCAACCTTACCCCTTCTATCCTCCAGTTTTCTATCATATAACACTGTAGATTCCATTTCTTCCAACTCTTTTAGGTATTTTGCTTTTATTTTATCCGCAACTTCTTGTCCGCCTTGAGGCATCCACAATCCATCAATAATCCCTTCAACAATTAAATTTTCGACAGCTTTATCAATTGCTTCTTTAACGGCCAATTGTGCAGGTTCATTTTGAGTGACTCCTGTTTCAACCTCCAGCAATCTCCTTAAACTAACATATCTAAATAAATTTGCTGAGATTCCTTGCGATAATATTGTTTTTGAAACATAAACATTTTTCAATATTTGTCCACTTGAAGTTGAAACAGCTCTTAAATATACGGTTATTCTATCCTCTCTATACTCAATTGATCCTCCAGCTCCAAAATACCTAGCACCAGAGCCTCCAGTAATAATATTCGAATCATAAGATACAACACCGCCTTCCAATATTATTCCGGCAAAAAGCAAAGGCGGTAAGGCTGCAACTTGTTTGTCTTCTGAGGTTGCGGCATATTCTTGTCGGGTAGATCTTATTATCTGACGCTCATTTAATAAGTTTCCGATATTTTCTCGTTCAATTGGACTAAACCATTTTGATTCTTCCAAAGATTTTAACAAAATAGAGGTTCCTCCCTGCGTAACAGCAGTGCTGAAAGTTGACCCGTTCTCAACTAATTTATATTGGCCCGTTTGGTCTCTAAATTTATAGACGCCAACAACCATTTCTTTCATTGGTAAAATTCCTTTTAAAATACTTTCACTTGAGGTATTTTCACCAACTCTCGCTTTACTGGTACTGAATGGCTGATTAAAAAAGGCACCACAGCTTGTAAATAATATAAATATAAAATAAATAACTCCTTGATAATTCTTTCTCATTAGATTTGGGAATTTCAAATTATTAGTTAGGGATGGTAATTTGAGTTTGCTCCCCAGTTTTGGTGTCCAAAATATTAATAAGTAAGCCTCCAGTTGTAGGTGAAATATCTACAACCAATGAGCCAAACACAAACGTACCTACACCAAGACCCTGATCACCAAATTGTTGTTGAAATAAATCTTGGGATAATGAATTTAATAATTGTCTATTTAAACTTTCGGTGAAATTCTCCAAATCTGTTGTCTGGCCAAAATCAAATCCGGTATCTTCTTTAAAATCATTTTGCGCATTTGCTTCCGCTAATAATTGTTGATAATTAAAAGTATCGCCTCCAAAAAAAGGATTCATTGGCTTATAGACTAAGTTTTGTGAGAAAAGTAAACAAGGAAAACTTAGCAGTAAAAGGACTATAATTAAATTTGACTTTTTCATACTTAAAGCTATTAAAAAATTCTTAAATTCTACTATTTTTATACAATAATTTTCGTTGAATTGCAAATTGATTGATCTTTTGTAGGGCAGCTGTTACGACAGACCTTAAATATTCCTCATCGGGTTTTGAATAAAACTCAAAGATATTTTGATCTTCTATTTCTATGGTAATAATGCTGCTTCTTCCAAAATAAGGCTTTTCTTTTATGTTTATTATAAAAGGATACTGATTGCCAGAATTGCTATATTCCTGATAAAAATAATCATGAAAATCCTTTCCGATTTTTGTAATTACATCTTCAACAACAATTCCTTTAATTTCAAAATTACTTTCCTTAATTACTTCCCTTTTTTTTTCCTTTTCAGCAGCATAAATTATGGTGGAATCTTTAGAAATTAACACATCATCCTTTCTTATGAATAAAAAGACTTTACATTCTTCGTCTTTTTGAATATTAATTTTTAAGGAAGACAATTCTTTTTCTTCTCCCGGCTCTAAAGAAAATTGGCCAGATTGGCTGTTTCTGGAATAATTTCCCTGTGCTCCTTTTTTTAATGAAAACAATGTATAAGAATAGTCATCTTTAAAGGTTGGATCATTATTTTGCGCAACAGCTTTTATATCAATAAAATTATCTACAACTTTTGCCACAATTTTAGCACGCACAATTTCTTGAGAAAAAAATGTAGTTGCATTCAATAGAAATATAAATCCTAATATGACTTTGATTATGATTTTTTTCAAAATACTTGAATTAATAATTTTTAATAATCAACGTTTCAAAATTTGCTTTTTGAACAATGCCTATGTTTTTTATCAATGAATTTTCTCCATAAATTTGTAGAGAATTAGAATTTCCTTGTTGCGTAATATTAAAGTTAGAAACTGTCCTGTTGTAATAATTTAGAAACTGATAGTCATTATTATTTCCAAACTGATTTATGGTTTGTGCATCATTATTACTGCCTTTAATCTCAATTTGATTGCTATTCCCTAACTGATTTAATACCAAATTATTTTGAGATTGGATATTATGTGTAGTTGGAACTTTATTTTCCAGGAATAATGAAGCTTCTTTATTTAACTGAAAATACTCATTAATTAAATAAGTAGTTTCATCTATTTGTTGTGCATTGCCATTAAAAGAAGTTAAATTCATTAGAAATAAAAAAATAAATATATAGTAAGTAGTTTTCATGACATTTAGAATTTTATTTTATTAAAAAAATAAAAAAGGGAGAGGAATCCCTCTCCCCCTTTTTTTGTTCAATTAACTCTAAAAATGAACACCGTTAACTTGAGTTACCAATGCTTTATTATCGTCACCACATTGAGTAACTTTACTAAAGTTGTCTCCAGGTCCATTCATCCACATAGTTTGGTCTATACAAGCCATATTGTCTTCACCATGTTGAAAAACAAGTGATTTATTATCCCCTCCAAAGAAAGACCAACCTCTTTGTTCTTGAACTGAAACGTTATCCTTTCCATCTTGAATAGCTAATGCAAAATCATCATACCCATCTTGAACTTGTTTGGCCGCATTATCACTACCATCTTGTTCAATTTTAGCTATATTATCGTCACCATTTTGGTATTGAACAGCATAATTTCCTCTTTTATACCATTTAGAGTTAGTTTGTTCAATTTTAGCTTCATTGTCGTCACCATTTACAAATTGGAAAGCAGTGTTCCCATATCCGTTTTGCTCAATTTCAGCTTCATTACCGTCACTATATTTACCAAACTCTTGTTTTGCATAGTTAAATTTACCTAATTGAGTGATTTCACTTTCGTTATATTCACCTTTGTCAATAACTTTGGCAGTGTTCCAAGCTCCATGTTGTAAAACAGTTATGTCACCATCATGTTGATCTTGCAGAACAAATGAAAAGTTACCAAAACCTAATTGAGTTACTTCGGCAAAATTATCGTCTCCATATTGTTCAATAATACTCTTATTGTCAAACCCAAGATACAAATCGGCACTAAGTTGTTCAATTGAACAACCATCACAATTGCCATTGTTGCCATTACCGCCATTACCATTGTTATGAGTATAACTCTGAACTTGCGCGAATACCATACTTGTAGCAAATAATAATGCTACGCTTAAAAATAAATTTTTCATGATAAAAGATTTTAAATTAAACATTAAATAAATTAAATTAAACAATTAATAATTTTATGTATAAATCTATAAGGTCATTAAACTGATTTTAAATCATTCATGAGATAATTTAAAAAGTTCTATAATTTAAACTTATACTAAAATTTAAATACAATTAAAATGACGTGAAAAACAATTTTTTTGGGGTAACTAAAATAACGCATACCCGTTTTTTTAGTTTTAGAAATATTTCTTACTTAAAGTTACAACCAAAATTGAAAAATTCCACGCAAATTATTAAGAAATTTGCAAATCGCAGGAAATTAATAATAAATTGTAGGCGGCTTAAAGCAAATGGAAAATAAACTTCTCATCACTAGAAGTGAGCAGAATTTTTATGCTAGGGAATGAAAGTTTCTCCATTACTGTGTTTAATGAATACTTCCCTGTAAAGTTGCATTTATTATTTTATTTAGCTAAACTAAAAAAATTATGAAAAAAGAATTGTTAACGCCGCATTTTGTTATTCTCTTGTTATTCCCAAGTAATATGATAACAATATTTTATTAACCTAAAAAAGGGCGAAAGATTTAAATCTTTCGCCCTTTATTTATCAAATAATCAAACAATGTTTTTTATAATTTAGATACCAAACCTTCTTTTGCTGTTCCAGGTATTGCTTTTAGAATTTCTAAAATCGATGGCAGTCAAGCTTATTTTTCGGTCTTGGTTATTAATGTTTTTAATGATTTCCATAACGGTTGGTGTTAGTAATAAATGATGGAACAAATGTACAATATATATTAGATTCACACTAGTATTTTATTATATATTTCACATTATTTTAACACTTATTTGAACTAATATTAATTATTGATTGTTTTTAAATACTATAATTTAAATTATTCATAATTAATTACTATTTTGTATATATTCTAAATAACAATTTTCAAATAACACAATATAAAAATTAAATAATTGGGAAATTGGCTAATATGCCAATAAGTCAATTGAATTTATTGAAAGGTTTAAAAATTGAAAGAATTAGCCATTGAGCCAGCTATAGAAAGAATAATTAAACATTTAAACAGTTAAAGATCCAAACTATTTAGAAGGATCAAGCGGAATTTTACCGGAAAGAATGTCGAAATACATTTTAAAATCGGAGCGTAAACTCCACATAGGATATTGGAAGGTTGCGGGTTTGTTTTTTTCAAAAAAGAAATGGCCAATCCAGGCAAAACCATAACCGGCAATGGGAACTGCAATCCATAATTTAGGCATCTTATGATATATGGCAGTAAATGCCAAAGCAAAAACAATGGTAGTCCCAATCACGTGCAACAAACGGCAAATTTTATTGCTGTGCTGTTTCAAGTAAAATGGATAAAACTCCTCAAATGATTTTATGCGATTTTCCATAAAACAAATATATTTAAATAATGTTGAATTTTGAATGTTGGATTATAAATTGTGAAATGCACTTTTTCTTCCATTTTTTCAATGATATTTTCTTATCAACCTTTCAACTTTTAACATTTAACATTTAACATTTAACATTTAACATTTAACTTTCAAACTTTAATTAAAGTTTGAAAGTTAACCCAGCCATCACATTTCCTTTTGGCATTGGCACCAAATTGGTTTCGGTATATTCGGCATTAAAAATATTGCTGGCTGCGATAAAAAATTCCATATGAGTTTTTAGCGTCGCCCCTATTTTGGCATCCACCACATTGTAATGCTGCCCATTGGTTCTTTCTATATATCTGTATGAAATATGCTGACTTAAAATTGGGCTAAATTTAGAGGAAATACCATAGGTAAGTTGGTGTTTGATACTATTGAGAGAATATTGGGTGAATTGCACTTGATTGTTTTTGATCACATCGTCAATAAAGTTATAACCCAAATTAATTTTTTGTTGGTAATTACCCAATTTAAACTGATAATTCACAGTTGTTTCCAAGCCTTTTGCCATTACTTCACTAAAGTTTCTTGCTTCCCATTTATTTGTTTCAATGTCTTTGGTCCAGTCAATTAAATTATCCGATTTTCGGTTAAATAAGGCAACATCCAATTGAAAATTGTCAGCAGTAAATTTAATTCCCAGTTCTTCTGCCAAAGCAGATTCAGCTTCCAAATCAGTATTTCCTTTGGTCGTCGGACCCACATAATATAAATCTGTAAAAGTGGGAACGCGATAGGTATATCCAATATTTCCGTATAATTTTACTTTTTCTGAAATGCGATAACCCATATCCAATCCTGGAAAAGCTTTGGTATCAAAATCGGAATAAGAGCTTATGGCCACACCTGGTGTCATATCAAGCCTGTTATTCAAAAACTCAAATCTGTGCTCAATAAAACCTGTTATGGCAGTTCTTTGGTGATCACCCAAATTGTTGCTCACCAAAAATATCCTGGAAATATCCAATCCAACGCCCGTTTTTCCCAAGCGTGAATTGAAAACAATATTTGTTTCAGCGCCAACCTTGTTTGAGATGTGCAAATTCCGGTAATAGGAAGGGTTTTCGCGAATTAACAAATACATATCTTCATTTCTTCTCCAATAAATTCTTGGTTTAATTGTCACATTACCAGAACTATAATTAGAAGATAACGTCACCAAAATTGTTTGGGTTTCTTCATATTGGTCTTTATAGGCCGGACTTGCATAAAATCCGTTTGCGCCAAATTTACGTTGTCCAAAAGAAGTAATCAAACTGTAATTTTTATAATTAGACTTTAAAAAAGTGTTGATATTTTCAAAATCAGTATTAAACCGATAACCGTCAGATTCCTGATAACCTATGGAAGCAAAAATGTCGCCCTCTTTATATTTCCGTGCTAAAGAAACCTCGCCTTTTTTATTTTGATAAGAACCGTAGCCAAAATTGATGGCTGCAGCATTTTTTGTTACCAATTTTGTGACGATGTTTATGGCGCCGGTAAAAGCATTTTGCCCATAAATACGTGCTGCAGGTCCTTTAATAATTTCAATTCGCTCAATGTTATCCAAAGATAAAATACCGTTCATGGTATGATGTCCCGTTTGTGCATCATCCATTTTTACGCCATCAATCATCAATAAAGTCTGGTCGAAATTTCCGCCACGAATATATAAATCCGATTGCATTCCATCTATTCCTCTTCTTCTGATATCAACGCCTGCAACGTTTTGCAATACGTCAGCCAAATTAGTTGCCGCCGATTTTGTAATATCTTCATTGGGTAAAATGGTGATAGTGCGGGAAGTTTTAGAAAAAGGCAAGGATATTCTGTTTGAAGTGACCTCTACTTCTTTTAATTTAACGGTGTCTTTTTGTGCATTTACTGAAGTGGTAAAAATTGAAAGAAATATAAGCAAGCTATATGGTAATCTCATGTAAATAATTTCATTATTAGTAGCTGGCAAAGCTATTAAAATGAAATTAAAAAGGAATGGAAATATATAAAAAAAGCCAAACTTTCGTTTGGCTTTTTTAACTATTTATGCTTCTCCCGTAGGCCCAAAATTTAATGGGATTCCAGGCTGTTCATAATCCTTTATTTCACCATGAGATTTCTCAAACCTATTCACATTCTCGGAAAGCGCTTTAACCAGGCGTTTTGCGTGTTGTGGAGTTAAAATAATCCTTGATTTTACTTTAGCCTTTGGTTGCCCTGGCATAACACTGATAAAATCAACAACAAATTCAGAGACTGAATGATTGATAATTGCCAAGTTGGAATAAATTCCTTCAGCTGTTTTATCATCCAATTCAATATTTATTTGTCCTTCTCCTTTAGGTTCTTTATTGCTCATAATTAAAGTTTTGACATCATTTCTTCTTTAGGGCCAACAATCATATTGTCGTAATTTTTCATTCCTGTTCCTGCCGGAATTCTTTTTCCAACAATTACATTTTCTTTCAATCCTTCTAAGTAATCAATTTTACCGCTTACCGCAGCTTCATTCAATACTTTGGTTGTTTCTTGGAAAGATGCAGCAGAAATAAACGATTTCGTTTGTAATGACGCTCTTGTGATCCCTTGTAAA
Source organism: Lutibacter flavus (assembly GCA_945903795.1). Taxonomy (GTDB): domain Bacteria; phylum Bacteroidota; class Bacteroidia; order Flavobacteriales; family Flavobacteriaceae; genus Lutibacter; species Lutibacter flavus_A. Next base: position 17,741 of record CAMDPE010000011.1, read on the forward strand.
ATTTGTTCAGCAGTTGCAGGTCTAGAATCTCTAGCTTCCACTAAATTTCTGTCTTCTCTTCTCAATACGGAATTTTCATCACGCAATTGGCGAGGAGTAATAATTTGTCCTTCTTTTAATACATCAGAATCACCTGCATTTTCAACCACTTTCAATCCGTAAATATCATCATTTACTTCGAAGAAGTCGTTTTTATGCACCAATTGATTTTCTAAGAATAACGTATCACCAGAGTCAATAATTTTAACTTTACGCATCATTTGGCGCACTACCACCTCAAAATGCTTGTCGTTAATTTTTACCCCTTGCAAACGGTAAACTTCCTGAATCTCATTCACCAAATATTCCTGAACTTTTGCAGGCCCTTGTATATTTAAAATGTCATCAGGTGCTGTTGCGCCTTCTGAAAGTTGCATTCCCGCTTTGATATAATCGTTTTCCTGAACTAAGATTTGATTAGAAAGTTTAATTAAATACCTTTTAACATCTCCTAATTTAGATTCAACAACAATTTCACGGTTACCTCTTTTAATTTTTCCGAAGGAAACAACACCATCAATTTCCGACACAACTGCTGGATTTGAAGGGTTACGTGCTTCGAATAACTCCGTTACACGTGGTAAACCTCCTGTAATATCACCTGCTTTACCAGATTTACGAGGAATTTTAACAATTATTTTACCTGCAGGTATTTTCTCACCATCTTCTACAATTAAATGAGCACCCAAAGGCAAGTTGTACGATCTTAGTACATTGTCTTTTTTATCTTTCAACAATAATGTTGGTATCGTTTTTTTGCTTTTTGATTCGATAATCACTTTTTCCTGGAAACCAGTTTGTTCATCAATTTCAACAAGGTAATTTACGCCTCTCTCAACATTGTCAAATTCAATCACACCTGCAAATTCAGATACAATAACACCATTAAATGGATCCCATTTACAAATAACATCACCTCTTTTAATTTTTTCACCATCTTTAATATAGATGTTAGAACCATAAGGAATGTTGTTTGTGCTAAGTGTTAATCCGGTTTTTTCATCGATAACTTTTATTTCTGATGTTCTAGAAATTACGATATCAATATCATTTCCTTCATTGTCTTTACCTGCAACAGTTTTTAAATCATCAATGGAAGCAATTCCTGAAAGTCTTGCATTTAAGCTATTTTCTTCAGAAATATTTCCTGCAACCCCACCAACGTGGAATGTTCTTAATGTTAACTGCGTACCTGGCTCACCAATTGACTGCGCCGCAACAACGCCAACTGCTTCTCCAATTTGAACCATTTTTCTTGTTGATAAGCTATGCCCATAACATTTTGCGCAAATACCTTTTTTAGATTCACAGGTTAAGGCAGAACGAACTTCTACGCCATCAAGAGATGAATTTTCAATACGTTTTGCAATTTCAGTAGAAATTTCTTCTCCTGAACTTACCAATAGCTCTTCAGTAATTGGATCAACAACATCATGCAATGATACACGTCCATCAAGTCTTTCGCTTAATGACTCAACAATTTCATCATTCTTTTTAAGTGGTTCAACAAATAAACCTCTTAAAGTGCCGCAATCTTCTTCATTAATAATCACATCTTGTGACACATCCACCAAACGACGGGTTAAATAACCGGCATCTGCTGTTTTTAACGCGGTATCCGCCAAACCTTTACGTGCACCGTGAGTAGAAATAAAGTATTCAAGAATTGACAAACCTTCTTTAAAGTTCGACAAAATTGGATTTTCAATAATTTCTCCTCCACCTGATGAAGATTTTTTAGGTTTCGCCATCAAACCACGCATTCCTGTTAACTGACGAATTTGTTCTTTAGAACCCCTTGCACCAGAATCAAGCATCATAAACACTGAGTTAAATCCTTGTTGATCTTCACGCAAACGTTTCATTGAAAGTTCCGTTAAACGATTGTTTGTAGAACCCCAGATATCAATTACCTGATTGTAACGCTCTTTATTTGTTAACATACCCATATTATAGTTTGCCATAATAACGTCAACTTGCTCGTTTGCATCAGCAATCATTTGAACTTTTTCTGGTGGGATGATAATATCTCCCAAACTAAATGACAAGCCACCACGGAATGCAAATTTGTATCCCATATCCTTCATATCATCAAGGAATTTTCCAGTTGTTGGTACATCTGTAAGTTTTAGAATTAACCCAATAATATCTCTTAAAGATTTTTTTGTTAAAACTTCGTTGATATAACCTGCTCTTTCAGGAACTACTTCATTAAATAAAACCCGTCCAACAGTGGTGTCAATTATTTTAGTCACCAATTCGCCTTCCGCATTTAAATCTTTCGTTCTAACTCTAATAACGGCATTTAATTCAACCGCTTTTTCGTTGAACGCAATGGTCACTTCTTCAGGAGAATAAAAAGTCAATCCTTCACCTTTTACTTTACGCTCAGGTGTAGATTTTCTTTCTTTAGTCATATAATACAATCCCAAAACCATGTCTTGAGAAGGCACCGTAATTGGCGCTCCGTTAGCAGGATTTAAAATATTGTGTGATGCTAACATCAACAATTGACATTCTAAAATAGCTTCAGGGCCTAATGGTAAATGAACTGCCATTTGGTCACCATCAAAATCGGCATTAAATGCAGTACAAACCAATGGGTGTAACTGAATTGCCTTTCCTTCAATTAATTTTGGTTGAAAAGCCTGAATACCCAAACGGTGTAATGTAGGAGCACGGTTTAACAATACAGGATGTCCTTTTAAAACATTTTCTAAAATATCCCATACAACAGGTTCTCTTTTATCTATAATTTTCTTTGCAGATTTTACTGTTTTTACAATCCCTCTTTCAATCAATTTTCTGATTACAAATGGTTTGTACAATTCAGCTGCCATATCTTTTGGCAACCCGCATTCGAATAATTTTAATTCTGGTCCTACAACAATTACAGAACGTGCAGAATAATCAACACGTTTTCCAAGTAAGTTTTGACGAAAACGTCCTTGCTTACCTTTTAAGGAATCTGACAATGATTTTAACGGACGGTTTGATTCTGTTTTTACAGCTGATGATTTACGTGTGTTGTCAAATAATGAATCCACAGATTCTTGCAACATACGTTTTTCATTACGTAAAATTACCTCAGGCGCTTTTATTTCAACCAATCTTTTTAAACGATTGTTTCTGATAATAACTCTTCGGTATAAATCATTTAAATCGGAAGTGGCAAAACGGCCACCATCCAAAGGCACTAACGGACGCAATTCTGGTGGTGTTACCGGAATCACTTTCATAATCATCCATTCCGGACGATTTTCTCTGTTTTTGCCTGCATCTCTAAAAGCTTCAACTACGTTAAGACGTTTTAATGCTTCTGTTTTACGTTGTTTAGATGTTTCTGTGTTTGCTTTATGACGTAATTCATAAGACAATTCATCTAAATTAATGCGATTAAATAGATCAATTAAACATTCGGCACCCATTTTAGCAATAAACTTTTCCGGGTCGTTATCGTCTAAATATCTATTTTCATTAGGGAACGATTCAAGAATATCCAAGTATTCTTCTTCCGTTAAGAAATCCATTTTTTGCAATGGATCTCCACTGGCGTTTTTGGCTCCTGCAGGTTGAATTACTACATAACGTTCGTAGTAAATAATCATGTCTAACTTTTTTGATGGCAAACCTAAAAGGTAACCCATCTTGTTAGGCAGTGATCTAAAATACCAAATATGAGCAACAGGAACAACCAAATTAATGTGTCCTACTCTGTCTCTACGTACTTTTTTCTCAGTTACTTCAACACCGCAACGGTCGCAAACTATTCCTTTATAGCGAATTCTCTTGTACTTTCCACAAGCACATTCAAAAGCTTTTATTGGTCCAAAAATTCGTTCACAAAACAATCCATCTCTTTCAGGTTTGTGAGTTCGGTAATTTATAGTTTCCGGTTTTAAAACTTCTCCGTTTGATTTCTCAAGAATTACTTCAGGAGACGCCAAACCAATAGATATTTTATTGAATTTTTTTACAGTGTATTTATTATCGGTTTTTCTGGCCATAATATGTTAATAATGGGTTCGAATTTAAAAATGTAAAAATAGTATAAATAGCCAGAAGGTCTAAAACCTTCTGACTATCCTTTTTGTTATTCCTCTAACCTAACGTCTAATCCAAGACCTCTAAGCTCATGCATTAATACGTTAAATGATTCTGGCAATCCTGGTTCTGGCATATCGTCACCTTTTACAATGGCTTCATATGTTTTGGCTCTACCTAAAACATCATCGGATTTTACGGTTAAGATTTCTCTCAAAGTACTTGATGCTCCATAAGCTTCAAGTGCCCAAACCTCCATCTCACCAAAACGCTGACCTCCAAATTGAGCTTTACCACCCAATGGTTGTTGTGTAATTAACGAGTATGGTCCAATAGAACGAGCGTGCATTTTGTCATCAATCATATGGCCTAATTTGATCATATAAATAACGCCTACTGTTGCAGGTTGGTCAAAACGCTCTCCTGTACCACCATCATATAAGTATGTATGGCCATGTTTCGGAATTCCGGCATCTTCAATCAACTGATTAATTTGGTCGATTTTTGCACCATCAAAAATTGGTGTTGCAAATGTTTTGCCAAGTCGTTGACCAGCCCACCCAAGAACCGTTTCATAAATTTGTCCGATATTCATACGTGAAGGCACACCAAGCGGGTTCAACACAATATCAACCGGAGTTCCATCTTCTAAAAATGGCATATCTTCAGCGCGAACAATTCGGGCAACAATACCTTTATTACCGTGACGTCCTGCCATTTTATCACCCACTTTTAACTTACGTTTTTTAGCGATGTAAATTTTTGCCAGTTTTAAAATTCCTGCAGGTAACTCATCACCTACTGAAACCGTAAATTTCTCACGACGCAAAGATCCTTGTAAATCGTTTACTTTTATTTTATAATTGTGAATCAACTCACTTACAAGGGCATTGATATGGTCATCAGTTGTCCAAACTCCTCTTGTTAAATAAGCAAAATCAGGAACTGCATTCAGCATTTTTAACGTAAACTTTTTACCTTTCTGAAGAATTTCCTCACCTAAATCATTCATCACTCCCTGAGAAGTTTTTCCACTGATTAAGTTGAATAATTTTTCTGTTAAAACTGTACGTAAATCTTCTAATTTTGCAGAATATTTGTGCTCTAAATTAGTGATGCTAATTTTATCTTTAGCTCTTTTTGATTTGTCTTTTACGGCACGCTCAAATAACTTTTTATCAATTACAACCCCACGCAATGATGGAGAAGCTTTTAATGAAGCATCTTTTACGTCACCGGCTTTGTCACCAAAAATAGCTCTCAATAATTTTTCTTCAGGTGTTGGATCAGATTCTCCTTTAGGCGTAATTTTACCGATCAAAATATCTCCTGGTTTTACTTCAGCGCCAATACGAATCATTCCGTTTTCATCCAAATCTTTTGTAGCTTCTTCTGAAACGTTCGGGATGTCATTAGTCAATTCTTCAGCGCCTAATTTAGTGTCTCTAACTTCCAACGAATATTCATCAATGTGAATAGACGTGAAAATATCTTCTTTCACCACTCTTTCAGAAATCACAATTGCATCCTCAAAGTTATACCCTTTCCAAGGCATAAAAGCCACTTTCATATTTCTTCCCAATGCCAATTCACCGTTTTGTGTGGCATAGCCTTCACAAAGCACTTGGCCTTCTTCCACCCTGTCGCCTTTTTTAACAATTGGTTTTAGGTTGATTGAAGTTCCTTGGTTTGTTTTTCTAAACTTGATTAAATTGTATGATTTACTATCGCTATCAAAGCTAACCATACGTTCTTCATCAGTTTTGTCATATTTAATTTTAATGGTATTGGCATCAACATACTCAACAGTACCTAAGCCTTCAGCATTGATTAAAATACGTGAATCTTTTGCAACTCTTCTCTCTAATCCAGTACCAACAATTGGTGCTTCCGGACTAATTAATGGAACTGCCTGACGCATCATATTCGATCCCATCAATGCACGGTTTGCATCATCATGCTCCAAGAATGGAATTAATGAAGCTGATATAGAAGCAATTTGATTTGGAGCAACATCCATAAAATTAACCGCTGATGGGTCAACTACCGGATAATCTGCTTCTTCACGAACAATCACTTTATCGTTCACAAAATTGCCTTCTTTGTCCAAAGGAAGATTTGACTGAGCAAATTTCATTCCTTCTTCTTCTTCAGCACTTAAATAAGCTGGTTCATCAATAATATTTACCTGACCATTGGTAACCTTTCTGTAAGGTGTTTCAATAAATCCTAAATTATTCACTTTTGCAAAAACTGCCAAAGAGGATATCAAACCAATATTTGGTCCCTCAGGAGTTTCAATTGGACATAAACGGCCGTAGTGGGTAAAGTGAACGTCACGAACCTCAAATCCTGCTCTTTCTCTGGATAAACCTCCAGGTCCTAGTGCCGATAATCTTCGTTTGTGCGTAATTTCAGCCAATGGATTTGTCTGGTCCATAAATTGAGACAATTGGTTTGTCCCAAAAAATGAATTGATGACAGATGACAACGTTTTGGCGTTTATCAAATCAATTGGTGTGAACACTTCATTATCACGTACGTTCATACGTTCACGAATGGTTCTTGCCATACGGGAAAGACCAACGCCAAACTGACTGGCTAATTGCTCGCCAACAGTACGTACACGACGGTTTGATAAATGGTCAATATCATCTACTTCCGCTTTTGAATTGACTAATTTTATCAAGTTTTTGATAATGGTAATAATATCTTCTTTAGTTAAAACTTTTGCATCAACAGATACATCCAATCCTAACTTTTTGTTCATTCTGTAACGACCAACTTCACCTAAATTGTAACGTTGTTCTGAGAAGAATAATTTATCAATAATACCTTTAGCAGTTTCGAAATCTGGTGGTTCCGCGTTACGCAACTGTCTGTAAATATGTTCAACAGCTTCTTTTTCAGAATTTGTTGGATCTTTTTGTAAGGTATTGTGAATAATGGCATAATCGGCCATTTCATTATCTTCTTTATGTAGCAGGATTGTTTTGGTTCCTGATTCAATAATTTCTTCAATTTGATCTTTTTCTAAAATGGTATCTCTATCCAATACGATTTCATTTCTTTCAATAGAAACTACTTCGCCGGTATCTTCATCAACAAAATCTTCAAACCAAGTTTTTAAAACACGGGCGGCCAGTTTTCTGCCTATGAATTTTTTTAATCCGCTTTTAGAAACCTTAATTTCTTCCGCAAGATCAAAAATCTCCAAAATATCTTTATCACGCTCATAGCCAATAGCTCTGAACAAGGTTGTTACCGGTAATTTTTTCTTTCTATCAATATAAGCATACATTACTTGATTGATATCAGTTGCAAATTCTATCCAAGAACCTTTAAAAGGAATTACCCTTGCTGAATATAATTTTGTTCCATTTGCGTGGAATGATTGTCCGAAGAATACCCCTGGAGAACGATGCAATTGAGAAACTACAACTCTTTCGGCGCCATTGATTACAAAGGTACCGCTGTGTGTCATATATGGAATTGTTCCAAGATAAACATCTTGCACAATCGTTTCAAAATCTTCGTGCTCAGGATCAGTACAATAAAGCTTTAAACGCGCTTTTAAAGGCACGCAATAGGTTAAACCTCTTTCGATACATTCTTGAATTGAATATCTAGGTGGATCTACAAAGTAGTCCAAAAACTCTAACACAAATTGGTTACGAGTATCACTAATTGGGAAGTTATCGAGGAAGGTTTTATATAATCCTTCGGTACTTCTTTCGTCAGCTTTGGTTTTTAGTTGAAAAAAATCTTGAAATGATTTTACCTGAATATCCAAGAAATCAGGATATTCCATTACCATTTTAGCTGATGCGAAGTTTATTCTTTCGGTGATTTTTTTTGTTGCCAATGGACAAAAACTTTAGGTTAATAAAACAATTAAAATATAAGAACGAATATATACACAAAACGGTTTAGGTCTGAGGCTTTCACCCAGACCTAAACCTTAAATTGTGTTAGCTAGTAAAAGCTTATTTAAGCTCAACCTCAGCTCCAGCTTCTTCTAATGCTGCTTTTAATCCTTCAGCTTCATCTTTAGAAATACCTTCTTTTATTGGTGCTGGTGCAGCATCAACAATAGCTTTAGCTTCTTTCAGACCTAAACCAGTTAATTCTTTAACTAATTTAACAACTGCTAATTTAGAATCACCAGCTGCTTTTAAAATAACGTCGAATTCAGTTTTTACTTCTGCTTCATCATCACCTCCACCTGCTGCTGCAGGGCCTGCAACTGCTACTGCTGCAGCTGGCTCAATACCGTATTCATCTTTTAATATTTTAGCCAACTCATTTACTTCTTTAACTGTTAAGTTAACAAGTTTCTCTGCGAAATCTTTTAAATCTGCCATTTCTCTTTGTTTAAATTTTATTATTTAGTTTATTAGTGCACGTATTTATTTCTCTGATAAAGTTGTAAGTATACCAGATAATTTATTACCTCCTGATTGCAATGCTGAAATAACATTTTTAGCAGGTGATTGTAATAAGGTAATGATATCTCCAATAACTTGTTCTTTAGATTTTATGTTAACCAAAGATTCTAACTGGTTGTCACCAATATAGACTGCTTCTTCAACATAAGCACCTTTCAATAAAGGAATAAGAGATTTTTTTCTAAAATCTTTAATTAATTTCGCTGGAGCGTTACTTGATTCAGATATCATTAAAGAAGTGTTCCCTTTTAATATCGATGGTAAATCTCCGAAATCTTTATCAGATTTTTCCATTGCTTTACCAAGCAATGTATTTTTTACTACTGCAAGTTTTATGTTTGCTTTAAAACAAGCTCTGCGTAAATTTGATGTTTGTAAAGCGTTTAACCCTGATATATCTGCAAAATAGATAATTTTTCCTTCAGTTAACTTGGTTGTTAAAGCTTCTATTACTTGTGATTTTTCTTCTCTCGTCATAATTACTAAGTTTTAACTTTAATTAAACTGATTTAGTGTCAATATTCACTCCAGGGCTCATTGTACTTGAAAGATAAATACTTTTGACATAAGTTCCTTTTGCCGTTGTAGGCTTAAGTTTTATCAAAGTATTGATGATTTCATGTGCATTGTCAATAATTTGTTCGGCATCAAACGATGCTTTCCCAATACCTGCATGTACAATACCAGTTTTATCAACTTTAAAGTCAATTTTACCAGCTTTCACTTCTTTAACTGCTTTTGCAACGTCCATAGTTACTGTACCAGTTTTAGGGTTTGGCATTAAACCTCTTGGTCCTAAAATACGACCTAAAGGACCTAATTTTCCCATAATACTTGGCATAGTGATAATAACATCAACATCAGTCCAACCATCTTTAATTTTTTGAAGGTAGTCATCCAATCCAACATAATCAGCACCAGCTTCTATGGCTTCTGCTTCTTTATCTGGAGTTACCAATGCCAATACTTTAACATCTTTACCAGTTCCGTGCGGTAATGTTACCACGCCTCTAACCATTTGATTCGCTTTACGAGGATCTACACCCAATCTAACAGCTATATCAATAGATGCATCGAAATTCACACTTGTAATTTCTTTTACTAAAGCGGAAGCATCTTTTAAAGAGTAAGCTTGATTTTTATCAATCTTAGCATGTGCTTCTTTTTGCTTTTTAGTTAATTTTGCCATTTTAATAACTGTTTTATTTTTTTATAGGAGCTTCTCCACTTACGTTAACACCCATTGAGCGTGCTGTACCAGCCATCATAAGCATGGCCGATTCAATTGTAAATGCATTTAAATCTTGCATTTTATCTTCAGCTATAACTCTTAATTGTTCCCAGGTTACTGTAGCAACCTTATTACGGTTTGGCTCAGAAGAACCTTTTTTTGCTTTTGCAGCTTCCATAATTTGCATAGCCGCTGGTGGAGTTTTTACAACAAACTCAAAAGATTTATCTTTATAAACAGTAATTGCTACTGGTAAAATCTTTCCTTGTTTGTCTTGAGTTCTTGCATTAAACTGCTTACAGAACTCCATAATATTAACTCCGGCAGCACCCAAAGCAGGTCCAACTGGTGGTGATGGATTTGCAGCACCTCCTTTAACCTGTAATTTTACTACTTTACTTATTTCTTTTGCCATCTTTAAATCTTAAATTATATATTATGCATAATTTGGAAGCTAATGCATAATATTTCCATTATTTCTGTAACAATTATGAAATTTTTTCAACTTGCATATAACTTAATTCTAATGGCGTTTTTCTGCCAAAAATCTTAACCATAACTTCAAGTTTACGTTTTTCTTCATTTATTTTTTCAATAGTGCCGTCAAAACCATTAAATGGTCCGTCAATTACTTTTACGGTTTCTCCAACAGTAAATGGAATTGCAACATTATCATTTTGAACCGATAATTCATCAACCTTACCTAACATTCGGTTTATTTCAGATTTTCTCATCGGAACGGGATCTCCGCCTTTGACTTCACCTAAAAATCCGATAACACCAGTTATTGATTTGATGATATGTGGAAGTTCACCACTTAAGTTTGCTTCAATCATTACATAACCTGGAAAATAAACACGTTCTTTGTTTATTTTTTTTCCATTACGTACTTGAATAACTTTTTCTGAAGGAACAAGAACTCTATCAACATAGTCAGTCATGCCTAAGCGGGCAATCTCGTTCTCAATATAAGTTTTTACCTTATTTTCTTGTCCTCCGATTGCTCTTACAACATACCATTTTTTAACAGAATCTGTCATACTAATTTTTAATAATTAAAACAGTTTAAAATATTCAGTTAAACCTGCCTGAAAAACTTTATCTACAGCAAATACCGCTAATGCGAAAATGATGGTAAATATCGCAACAACAACAGTTGATTTTTGAGCTTCTTCCCAAGAAATCCAAGAGACTTTATTGCGTAACTCTTCAAATGAGTCTTTTATGTAATTGATTAAATTCATTTTTTCAAATTTTAATCGTGTAGAAAAACTTCCTTCGACTATGCTCAGGATAAAATTCTCTCACCACTTATTTTATTCGCACGGGTGGAGAGACTCGAACTCCCGACACCTGGTTTTGGAGACCAGTGCTCTACCAACTGAGCTACACCCGTAAATTTAAGGTGCCCCTCTTAAAAGAAGCACCTATAATTTATCTTGTATCAGGTGTATTTAATTAATCTAATAATTCAGTAACCTGACCTGCACCAACTGTTCTACCGCCTTCACGGATTGCAAAACGTAAACCTACGTTTAATGCGATTGGTTGATGTAAATCTACTTTTATTGTTAAGTTATCACCAGGCATAACCATTTCAACACCTTCTGGTAAAGTAATTGTACCAGTTACATCCGTTGTTCTAACATAGAACTGTGGACGGTAGTTGTTATGGAATGGTGTGTGACGACCACCTTCTTCTTTTTTAAGAACGTATACCTCTGCTTTGAATTTACCGTGTGGAGTTACAGAACCTTTTTTACAGATTACCATTCCTCTTTTAATATCTTCTTTTGCAATACCTCTTAATAAAAGTCCAACGTTATCTCCTGCTTCACCTCTATCTAATATTTTACGGAACATCTCAACTCCTGTAATTGTAGAAGTTAATTTTTCAGCACCCATACCAATAATATCAATAATATCACCTGTGTTTGCGATTCCTGTTTCAATACGTCCTGTTGCAACTGTTCCACGACCAGTAATTGAGAATACATCTTCAACTGGCATAAGGAATGGTTTATCAATATCACGTACTGGTAATTCAATCCAGGTATCAACGGCATCCATCAATTCAAGAATTTTTTCCATCCATTTTGGTTCTTTGTTCAAACCTCCTAAAGCAGAACCTTGAATAACTGGAGTATTGTCACCATCATAGTCATAGAAAGACAATAAGTCTCTGATTTCCATTTCTACCAGTTCCAATAATTCCTCATCATCAACCATATCCACTTTATTCATGAATACAACCAATCTTGGAATACCAACCTGACGGCCTAATAAGATATGCTCTCTAGTTTGAGGCATTGGTCCGTCTGTTGCAGCAACAACGATGATAGCACCATCCATTTGTGCAGCACCTGTTACCATGTTTTTCACGTAATCCGCGTGACCTGGACAGTCAACGTGAGCATAGTGACGATTTGCAGTAGAATACTCTACGTGCGCGGTATTGATAGTGATACCTCTTTCTTTCTCCTCCGGAGCGTTATCAATTTGATCAAAGTTTTTTACTTCACAAAATCCTTTTTCTGCTAATACTACAGTAATAGCAGCTGTTAAAGTTGTTTTACC
>CAMDPE010000012.1 GCA_945903795.1 Lutibacter flavus
CTTGTAATCTGGAAAAATGCCGTATTCTGCTGGATTTAAACCAATCGGACTGTGGGTTGTCAGCGCGAACTGATGCCAAAATCCCGATTTTATAGTGCCCAGTTCAAACAATTGCCGCACCATTTCCAAACTGTCAACCGTTTCCTGAACCGTTTGTGTAGGAAAACCATACATTAAATAGGCGTGAACCATAATGTCGGCATTGGTAAAATTGTTAGTCACCTGCGCCACTTGCTCCAACGTTACGCCTTTTTTAATCAGTTCCAGCAATCGATCTGAAGCCACTTCCAATCCGCCAGAAACAGCGATGCAGCCCGATTCTTTCAATAAAACACAAAGGTCTTTGGTAAAACTTTTCTCGAAACGAATATTCGTCCACCAGGTCACTGTAATTTTCCGTCTGATAATCTCTATCGCAACTGCCCGCATTAGGGCCGGAGGCGCGGCTTCATCCACAAAATGAAATCCTTTTTCGCCGGTTTGGGCGATGATTTGTTCAATGCGGTCCACCAACATTTTTGCGGCGACGGGTTCATATATTTTAATGTAATCGAGAGAAATATCGCAAAAAGTGCATTTTCCCCAGTAACAGCCGTGCGCCATCGTAAGTTTGTTCCAACGGCCGTCGCTCCACAAACTGTGCATCGGATTGACGATTTCTATGACGGATATATAAGCTGAAAGCAACAAATCGGCATAATCTGGCGTGCCAACGTAAGCCTGTTTATAATCATTTTTAACCGACAAATTGTTGTAAACCACTTTGCCGTTTTCCTTCAAAAAAGTCCTTTTGAACAACTTAAAATCGGGATTGTCCGCCAAAGGATGCAACACATTCGACAGCAACAATTCAACCGGCAATTCGCCGTCGTCCAAGGTGATAAAATCGAAAAAGTCGAACACGCGAACATCCGTAACGCTCCGTAATTCGGTGTTTGGAAAGCCGCCGCCCATACCGATTTTAATTTCGGGATAATTTTTTTTGATGAACTGGGCACACCTGAAAGCGCAGTACAAATTCCCCGGAAACGGCACCGAAAAACAAACCAGTTTTGGCTGAATGACTTTTAGTTTTTCATCTAAAATTTTCAGCGAAATGGCATCAATAACGGTAATTTCCTGTTGCAGATTTTCATGCAGTTCGTTAAAATCATTGGCGCTTTGGCCTAATCTTTCAGCATAACGGCTAAAACCAAAATTTTCGTCGATGCATTCCACGATAAAATCGGATAAATCTTCGAGGTATAAAGTCGCCAAATGTTTTGCCTTGTCCTGAATTCCCATATTCCCAAAAGCCCATTCCAATTCATCAAGTTCAGAAAACCGCGAAGCTTCAGGAAGAAAATTTGAGGTGCAAATTTGCCTTGCAATCGTCTGGTTTTTTCCCTGCAAAAAACCCATGACATCGCCAATCGTTTTTAAATAATCGGCTTTTAACGCATAAATTCGCTGCGCATTTTCAGAGACAATCCTGTTATTTTCAAAAGCAAAATCGAAGAGTTTTTGCAGACTTTCCTTGGAAAAAAGTTCTAAAATAACCTCAATGCCCAAATCCATTTGAAAAGAACTGATGCCTTTTGTATTCAAAAACCCTTTCAAATAAGCCGTGGCGGGATAAGGCGTATTTAATTGCGTAAAAGGAGGCGTAATTAGTAAAATATCTTTCAAAATAGAAATGTTGAAGCTGTTATATTATTATTCCTTAAAACTGAATTGCCAATTTGGAAATCCGTTTTTAAACCAATGCTAAATATATGAAAATAGTTCGTCCTGCAGGTGAAGGAAGAAAATTGATCATAAAAATCAAAATTAAATTAGCCTTTTTCAATGTTTTTTAAGCATTGACAACTTCAAACTTTTAATATTTAATATTAGTACGCTCTTTTGTCGCTTCCTTCGTAAAAATTAATAAAAGCATCGTTTACCACTCGGTTTCCGCCGGGCGTTGGATAATCGCCCGTAAAATACCAGTCGCCTGGGTGATTTGGGCAGGCTATATGTAAATTTTCAACCGATTGAAATATGATTTCAACTTCCGCATTAATTTCCGGTGTTTTTAACATTTCGGCAATTTTATCAGAGATTTGTTCATCGGTAAACTGGTCGTAAATGGCTTTTACTTCATTTTTCAATTCCATATCTTCCAAATGTTTTTGGCTAAGGCAATTTACGTAAACATCTTTGATGATATGTTCTTGACTGGTTTGTTTCAACAATTCCAAAGCGGCTCTGAAAGCGATAAAATCGCCCAATTTTGCCATATCAATTCCATAACAATCGGGATAACGGATTTGTGGCGCCGAGGAAACCACAATGATTTTTTTAGGATGCAATCGGTCCAAAATTCTGATAATGCTTTTCTTTAAGGTTGTTCCTCGCACAATGCTGTCATCAATAATCACCAAATTGTCGGTTGGTTTTACAATGCCGTAAGTAACGTCGTAAATATGCGCCACTAAATCGTCTCTGCTTGTGTCATCGGCAATAAAAGTCCGCAGTTTTGCATCTTTAATAGCCAGTTTTTCGAAACGCGGTATTTCCCCCAATATTTCCGTCACTTTTTCGGCCGACAAACTGCGTTGGCCTTTTAAAATAGCGGCTGTTTTTTGCACATTTAAAAAATCTACAGCAGCTTCACGCAAACCGTAAAAAGAAGTTTCCGCAGTATTTGGAATGTAGGAAAAAACGGTATTTTTTAAATCGCCTTTAATTTTCTCCGCAATTTGAGGAAACACCAATTTCCCTAAATTTTTGCGCTCGGTATAAATATCGGCATCACTTCCTCTGGAGAAATAAATGCGTTCAAAAGAACAGGCTTTATTTGGCAAAGGTTCCTTGATTTTAGATATGGAAATTTTGCCGCTTCGTTTGATGATTAAGGCGTGGCCTCTTTCAATTTCTTTGACATCTTCAATGTCCACATTAAAAACAGTTTGAATGGCTGGGCGTTCCGACGCAACCACCACAAACTCATCATCGGCATAATAAAATGCAGGGCGTATTCCCGATGGATCGCGCAATACAAAGGCATCTCCGTGGCCCAATAAACCGGCCATGGCATAGCCGCCGTCCCAATTTTTTGCCGATCTTTTTAAGATTTTTTTGATGTTGATGCGTTCCTCAATCATAGGTGACGCTTCCTTTTTGGTAACGCCAAATTCCTTTTTGATTTTATCATACAATTTAGCCACTTCATCATCTATAAAATGACCTATTTTTTCCATGACGGTCACCGTATCGGTCATTTCTTTCGGATGTTGCCCGATATCAACCAAATCATTAAACAAGCGCTTAGAATTGGTCATGTTGAAGTTTCCGGCAACAATTAAACATTTGTGCATCCAGTTGCTTTGGCGCAAAAATGGATGAACACTTTCAATGCTGTTTTTTCCAAAAGTGCCGTAACGTACGTGTCCCAAATACAGATTTCCAATGTAAGGCGCATTGTTCAGTTGCCATTCCACATCATCAATTTTATCGGGAAACTCAATATTTAAATTGTTTAATCGGCCGTTAATTTGGTCGAAAATATCTTGAATCGGCTGATCTTCATTGGATCGGATACGGCTAATATAGCGCGTTCCTGGTGGCACATTGAATTTTATGCTTGCCAAACCTGCACCATCCTGACCGCGATTGTGCTGTTTTTCCATCAACAAATACATTTTGTTTAAGCCATAAAACGCTGTTCCGTATTTGTCTTTATAATATTGAAGTGGTTTTAACATTCTAACCATTGCAATTCCACATTCGTGTTTAATAGCGTCGCTCATAGTAGTAGTATTATATTGTGAATTCAATAAAAAAATTCCGCACACAAGCGGAATTCATTTTAACCTAATTCAATTTCAAATTGTGTCAATTGTTTAAATTGCAATAATCGTTTTTGTATTTCCTGATGCGTCAAATTTTCCATGCGCTCGGTGCCAAACTTTTCGACACAAAACGAAGCAAGGTTTGAACCTGCAATCACGGCACGTTTCATATTTTCAAAAGAAATATCTCCTGTTTTGGTAATGTGGCCAATAAATCCGCCCGCAAAAGTGTCTCCTGCTCCGGTTGGATCGAAAACTTCTTCTAAAGGCAATGCCGGCGCAAAAAACACATTGTCGCCGTTAAACAACAAAGCGCCGTGTTCACCTTTTTTGATCACCACATATTTTGGTCCCATTTCCTGAATTTTTTGTGCGGCTTTTACCAAAGAATATTCTCCGGAAAGCTGTCGCGCTTCTTCATCATTAATGGTAATCACATCTATTTTTGCAATCACTTCCATCAGCTCGTTCCAGGTATTGTTCATCCAAAAATTCATCGTGTCCAGCACTACCAATTTTGGGCGAACAGGAATTTGTTTGATGACCGACATTTGAACGGCCGGGTGTAAATTTCCCAGAATTAAATAATCGGTGTCTGTAAAATCTTCAGGAACAACAGGTTTAAAATTTGCCAATACGTTTAAATCGGTAATTAAAGTGTCTCTCGAGTTTAAATCGTTGTGGTATTTGCCGCTCCAAAAAAATGTTTTTTCGTCCTCAATAATTTCAATCCCGTCGGTATTGATGTTTTTCAGATTTAATTTTTCTAAATATTTCTTCGGAAAATCGCCTCCAACAACAGAAACAATTCCTGAATAAATGCCAAATTGTGATGCGGAAAGGGAAATATAGGTTGCGGAACCTCCTAAAATTTTGTCCGTTTTTCCAAACGGCGTTTCAATGGCGTCAAAAGCAACGGTTCCAATAATTAGTAATTTACTCATATTTTACGGTAGTTCACACACTGCTGAAATGGATTAATTTGTCTAATATTTTTTTTAGAGAAACCATGTGTTTACTTTTGCAAAAATAAGTTTAAAAAATGACTATCAAAGAAATACAAGAAGAAATTATAGACGAGTTTTCCTTTTTAGAAGATTGGATGGAACGCTATGAATATATGATTGAACTGGGGAAATCGCTTCCAATGATTAAGGATGAATTTAAAACCGAATCGAATTTAATTTCGGGCTGCCAGTCGAAAGTGTGGCTGCAATCTGAAATTGATGGCGACAAAATTAAATTTACGGCCGACAGCGATGCCATTCTAACCAAAGGAATTGTGGCGCTTTTGTTGCGCGTTTTCAACAACCAAAAACCAAAGGATATTTTGGATGCCGATTTGTATTTTGTGGATAAAATTGGCCTGAAAGAACATTTGTCGCCAACGCGCGCCAACGGATTGGTCTCCATGATTAAACAAATAAAATTGTACGCGCTGGCTTTTCAGTCGAAAATGTCTTAAAAAGCAGGAGGTCTGGAGACGGGAGAAGGAAGTGCAAATTTGAATGAAAAATCAAAAATCGTAATACCGATAGCTATCTGGACGTAATTATACTTGCGTTAGGGATTGAAGCAAAAATACTTTTTAAGGCTTTTGCCTATAAAAAGATTGTAGCGAAAAGCCCGCCCGTTTTTTCAACGGGAACGCCCAACATATTCTAATAGCAAGAGAATAATTTAGCCGTTAATAATTACGCGAATAGGTAAATAATTGTATATTTGTGCTTATTTAGAATGAATATAAAGAAAGGCTTTTAACATGAACAGCACACACGCACAAGAACTAGGCGATAAAATAGTTGCGAAACTAAAAACTATTTACGATCCCGAAATTCCTGTAGATATATTTGAATTGGGTTTAATTTATGACGTTTTTGTGAGTGAAAACAACGATGTTAAAATTTTAATGACCTTAACATCACCCAATTGCCCAGTGGCAGAAACTTTGCCTGTGGAAGTTGAGGAAAAAGTAAAAACGATTGAGGAAGTTAAAAATGCCGAAGTTGAAATTACTTTTGACCCGATGTGGACCCAGGATATGATGAGCGAAGAGGCAAAATTAGAACTCGGATTTTTGTAAATGGCCGATGAAATTGTAAATAGGGTTGCGAACAGCCAATTGAAAACTATTGACCTGGAAGATTTTTATCCGAAAGGCGAGAGGACCATTATTGACATTAAAAACTGGTTGTTTCACGAGCAGATTTTGAAAGAAACCGATTTTCGTGAACACCTAAAAAACCACGATTGGCCCCAGTACAAAGATGAATATGTTGCATTAACTTGTTCTACGGATGCCATTATTCCTTCGTGGGCTTATATGCTTATTACTACTTACGTTTCTCCTTTTGCCAAAAAAATTGTGGTCGGGAATTTGGCTGCTTTGGAAACTTCTATTTTTCAGGACCTAATCGCACATTTCGATATTGAAGATTTTATTGGAAAACCGGTAATTATCAAAGGCTGCTCCAACAAACCAATTCCGGAAACCGCTTATATTCAGCTGATTGAAAAACTGCAGCCGGTGGTAAAATCCATTATGTTTGGCGAAGCCTGTTCAACCGTTCCGCTTTTTAAAAGCAACAATTAATTACTTTTTTATTTTCCGATAACAACTTGATTGACTAATTTTATATTACTAAAATAAGCTATTATGAAGAAAATTATGTTACTGGCAGTAATCGCCTTAAGTTGTTCTTTCGCTTTTGCCCAAGAAAAAGAAGCGCCAAAAGAAGGCTGGCACAAAAAGGGAAACATCATATTATTGTTCAACCAATCTGCTTTTTCCGATTGGGTTAGCGGCGGTGAAAATACCATCGCGGGAAACCTTGGGGTGAATTACGATTTTAATTATTTAAAAGGCGATATCACTTGGGACAATAAAATACTGGCTTCTTACGGGCTGACCAAAAGCAAAAACAGCGAATTTGAGAAAAAAACCGACGACCGTTTTGAGTTTAATTCATTGGTTGGTAAAAAAGCTAAAGGCTATTGGTATTATTCCGCTTTCTTAAACTTTAAAACCCAGTTTACCAAAGGTTACGTTTACGGAAAAGACCTTGCAGGAAAAGAAATAAGGACAGAATACACCAACTTTATGTCACCTGCAAACCTCACTTTTGGGCCGGGAATGTTGTGGAAAAAATCGGATAATCTAAAATTCAATTTGGCGCCGTTAACATCAAAAGTGATTTTTGTGGACAAGGATTTTACCTTGCCAAACGATGCTTATTTTGGCGTTGAACAAGGAGAAAGCACCAAATACGAATTGGGGTTTTATGCTTCAGGTTATGCTAAATTGGGTTTGATGGAAAATGTTACGATGGAAAACATTTTGAATTTATATGCCAATTATTTGGAAGATCCGCAAAATGTTGATGTGGATTATACGATGAATTTGGTGATGAAAATAAACAGTTATTTATCGGCCAATTTAACGTTCCAAACTATTTATGACGACAATGCTTTTGAAGGATTTCAAATGAGGGAAGTTTTTGGCGTTGGAATAAACTACGGATTTTAGTTTTTGAAATGGCGACGAACACAGCGAGTTTCCTTGAGTTCGTCGTCATTTCAATCTAAATCTCCTCTTCAAATTCTTCGTACAACAAATCGTTATAAGGAAAACGCGTGATGTGAATTTTTTTCACTTCCTCAAAAACTTTTTCCTTGAATGCTTCCATATTTTCTTTGTTCAAGGCAGAAATAAACACGCAGTTATTATCGAGCCTGTTCATCCAGGTTTTTTTCCATTCGTCCAAAGAAAAGTGAATTTCGGTTTTTTCGGTCACCAAATCATCCGATTCGATAGTTTGGTGGGTAAACGCATCAATTTTATTAAAAACGATGATGGTTGGTTTGTCGGCACTTCCAATTTCGGCCAAGGTTTTGTTTACGGAAGCCATATGATCTTCAAAATTCGGGTGCGAAATATCCACCACGTGCAACAGCAAATCGGCTTCACGAACTTCATCCAAAGTGGATTTAAACGATTCAATCAATTGTGTAGGCAATTTTCTGATAAACCCAACGGTGTCCGTCAGCAAAAAAGGAAGGTTTTTAAT
The DNA here is from genome assembly GCA_945903795.1 of Lutibacter flavus. Classification (GTDB taxonomy): domain Bacteria; phylum Bacteroidota; class Bacteroidia; order Flavobacteriales; family Flavobacteriaceae; genus Lutibacter; species Lutibacter flavus_A. Next base: position 7,883 of record CAMDPE010000012.1, read on the forward strand.
CACCACTTTTCTAACGGTCGTGTCCAAGGTGGCAAACAATTTATTTTCTGCAAAAACATCGCTTTTGCTCACCACATTCATTAAAGTCGATTTCCCTACGTTGGTGTATCCCACCAAAGCAACACGCACCATTTTTCCGCGATTTTTGCGTTGAACGGCCATTTGTTTGTCTACAATCTCCAGCTTTTTTTTAAGCAGGGAAATTTTGTCCCTAATAATTCGTCGGTCGGTTTCAATTTCCGTTTCACCCGGACCACGCAATCCGATTCCACCTTTTTGACGCTCCAAGTGGGTCCAAAGTCGGGTAAGACGCGGCAATAAATATTGGCATTGCGCCAGTTCAACTTGCGTTCTTGCATAACTGGTTTGTGCTCTTGCCGCAAAAATATCGAGAATCAGGTTGGTTCTGTCCAACACTTTAACGTTCAGCACTTTTTCAATATTACGAAGTTGAGAAGACCTCAATTCATCATCAAAAATAACCGTTCCAATGTTGTTGGCTTCAATATACTGACGCACATCCTCCAATTTACCGGTTCCGATAAACGTTTTTGGATTGGGTGTGTCTAACTTCTGGACAAATCTTTTTACGGCTTTTCCACCTGCGGTAAGCGTTAAAAATTCCAGTTCATCTAAATATTCATTGCATTTCTCTTCATTTTGATATTGCGTAATCAGCCCTATCAAAACAACTTTTTCCGTATTATCTTCTATAATTTCAGTCATAATCAAAATAGCCGGCAGCTATATTTATGTTAAAAAATTGATGCAAAAAATAGTTTCTGCCAATTTTGTGTCTTTTTGTTTAATACGCAAAGATACAAATTACCAAGTTCAATTTTGATTTTGTGTTGTGGGCTTTTATTTAAATTGATTGCCGGTTTCAACAAGAAAAAGCAATCGTACATCCTAAATTTAATCAACCTTCTCGTCCAATCAAATTTTATTGTAATTTGCGGCCGGTTTTTTATCAGACAAAATCCTTAAAAACCAAAGAAACTTTATACCGAAGAAAACCCATGAAAACATTTTCAGTAAAGGAAATTAACCAGCTCTTAAAAGGCACTTTGGTTGGAGATACCAGCCACCAAATAAGCGGACCGGAGCAATTGGAAAAAGCCGGCAACAACCATATTTCATTTATTGGAAGCAAAAAATATGTACGCTTGTGGGAAACCTCAAAAGCCTGTGCTGCCATAGTGAATGAAGACCTGGACTTTGAACCCGGCGAAAATCGCGCCTTGATTAAAGTAAAAAATGCCGATTTGGCGATGGCAAGATTGCTGGAAGTTTTCAGTCCTGATTCGCCAGTTTTTGAAGATGAAATTCACGAGACTGCTGTTGTTCACGCTTCAGCAACCATTGGAAAAAACTGTAAAATTGGAGCAAACTGTTATGTCGGAAAAAACGTGGTGTTGGGCGATGACGTTGTTTTGTATCCAAATGTGACCATTTTTGATGAAACCACCATTGGAAACGGAACAGTGATTTGGTCGGGAACCGTGATTCGGGAACGAAGTGAAATTGGCAGTTTTTGCATTTTTCATTGCAATGTAAGCATCGGCGCGGACGGATTTGGCTATTGTGCCAGCGAAGACGGAAGAGGCTTGGTGAAAATTCCGCATATTGGCAATGTAGTTATTGGAAACTATGTGGAAATAGGTGCAAATTCTTGCGTGGATCGCGGTAAGTTTAGTTCAACCAAAATTGGTGATGGCTGCAAAATTGACAACCTGATACAAATTGGGCACAATAGTGTAATGGGACGTTCTTGCATTATGGCTGGTCAAAGCGGTTTGGCCGGTTCCGTTACGCTTGGCGATGGCGTTGTTATTGGCGGAAGCGCTTCCATTAAAGACCACGTTACCATTCATTCTGGTGCCGTGGTAGCAGGAGGTTCTGGAGTTATTAGCGATGTTGAAGCGGGAAAAACAGTATTAGGTTACCCAGCACAGGATTCAAGAGAAATGTTAAAACAATGGGTTGCCTTGCGTAAACTTGTGAAATAGCATATTAGAATTATAAATAAATTGATAGCACGGATTTCAAATCCGCGCTATCAAAATAGAATTACATTTTACATCAAAATCACCAAATCACCTCACTCTCGGATTAAACCCATCGGGTGCATTTTGCGGTGAACTCGGATTTGTAATATTTGCGTTTGAAGCTGCCGAAAAAATGGTCCATTCGCTGATGGTAAAAATTGGATTTGGTACAGAAATAGTTAAATTTCTCGTTGCCCGACCATCTTCATATTCCCAATTTGTGCCGTTTCCGTCTTGGCCAATAACGCCGAAAATATCCATTTTTGAGCCGGTATTGTCTATCAACTCATACACATCATCACCGTTTCCGGAGATATAAGTGGTTTCAATATCCGGAATATTATTAAACAATATTTTGTATTCGCTGCCGGCAATAATGGCAAATCCGCCCGGCGGAATTACGATGCCTGTTAATGTCAACGGTGAACCAGAAACCGTTGTTGCGCCATTTAAATATTTATTCAGTTTCCATCCAGTTAAATTTACCGCTGTTTCTCCAGCATTGTACAATTCCACAAAACGCGCGGAAACATTGTTGTTGGGATCGGCCACTTCCGTAATCATAATTTTTGGTACAAAAACTGCGCAGACTTCATAAACTTCTGAAAACTGCACATCGGAAGCTGTTCTCAATTCAAGTACATCACTTAATACACCGGTAATATTTCCTTTTCCCTGCGGAAACAATTCGTTTGAAAAAGTGGCTTTTCCGTTGGTGAAAACGGATAGTTTTGTAGATTGGTTGCAGGTTTCCAAGGTGCGGAATCCGTTGTTTGTGCCGCTGAAATAAGTAAATGCCGAACCCAGCTCATTTTGTGCCAATTGCACATTTTTAACCGTTACCAAGGTGTTTTCAAAAGCAGGATTTAACACTTCAGCAATTGAAATTTCCCTGGGAATAATGCTAAAATTTTCGCCGCTGTTATAAATGAAATCGGCAATTTTTTCTTCAGCAATTTCAGTTATGGCGGTTCCCTTTGGAAAACCGATGGTTAGAACACCGTCTTTTTTGGCCATATACAACTTGTTCAATTTCACAAAAACCTTGTCGCCGATGTTGTATTGTTCAAACAATATTTCTGAATCAACCAACAACTGTATTCCGGCTGTTGCATTTTCAACAGCATCCTGAATCACCAATTTTTTCTCAAAACTTCCATTTTCGTCACTTGAAACAACATAGCCTTCAACTACATAATTATTGCTTACGCCAAATTCGACCATGCTTCCTTGGTACATTTCCCTAACTGCCGCCAAAGAAATCGTTGGCAGAAACGAATTGGACGCATCGCAGCGTGTTTCCGTTAATTTTACATCGTCCGTATCGCGCAAATACAGTTGAAAATCATCATAATAATTGCTAAAAATAGCCACCACGCTTCCTTTTCCTTCGGGAAGCATATTGTTTTTAAAATTGGCAAATCCGCTGTTTCTTAGGATAACTTCATCCAAAAAATTGCAGGAATTGTCAACGCTTTGCAGCACCCGATTTACGGTTACGGTATTGTCGGCATTTCCATAGGCTTGTCCTATTTCACTAGACTTAAATTGTACATTTTCAATTTCTATTAACATTTCCAGCATGTCTTTATTCAAATCTGCAATGGCGACTTTTTTGGGAATTATTTCTGCAACTTCGCAGGAACGCACAATAAATTTATCGAGTTCCGAGCCTAAAATTCCTTCCAAACCAGCTCCGCTTGCCACGCCAATTTGTACGCTTCCAAAACTGTAACCAACCGCCAAACCTTTTAATTTCACATAAATTTTTCGTCCAACATTGTATCGGGTATAAATGTTGGTTTGGTTGATGGAAATTTTAATGGCTGCCGTCGGATTCTCGGGCTTGTCCTGAATGGAAATTGACTTGTAAATATTTCCCGATTTATCGCTGGAAACCACATAACCTTCCATAATAATATCGGTTTCAATAATGCTTCCGCCGCCAAATTTGTACATATCTTTTACCTGTTGAATTGTGGTGGTTGCGATAAGTAGCGGTTCGATACAATCCACATTTGGTGTTTCAAAATCTCCGTCTTTTACGCAGCCGGCAAAAAGGAAAATTAACAGCAGAAATTGGGCTGTTTTTAGAGTTGTGTTGTTCTTTTTCATAGCATTATTTTTAAAATCTTACATATAAATTAAGGTAGTAGGAGGTGCCTCCGCCGTTCCAATATTTTGGTCCGAAAATGGGTTTTTCTAGTTGTTTGTCTTGTCTTAATTCGGGATAATTTGATTTTCTGGATTGCTCAAATCCGCCAGTTTTAAACAATTCTCCCAAAATATTGTTGACGCCCATAAAAAACCCGAGATAATAATCATCAATTTTCCAAGATTTTCCGCCAACGGCATTCACCAAAAAAGTGGGGTCAAATTTTTCTTGTTTCAACAAATGATCAACCTGTTCCTGGGTGACTTGCACGCCAGTTTCGTCATCTAAAAAAGGCACGCCGTCGGAATCCAGATAAAAATTATTGGTTCTCAACAAGGGAGAAATATCCAGGTAATTGTTCGATAAATAATTGGTGTTTATCTGGAAAAACCAATAAGCCGGATCACGGTATTCAAAAGTAAAAGAATAGGCACGTTGCGGCGTTCCGGAAATGTGGTAATTTTTCAAATAAGCCGTTCCGAAATTGCTGTTTAAATCTGAAAAACTCTCGGAAATCAAGTACAATTGCGGATTGTTGCTATAGGTAAATTGCCCTACAGAACCGGCAGCAAGCAGTTTTACCGTGGGCAAAACCTGGTATTCAAAACTTAATTCGGCACCCATATTCGTTTTGTCGACACCCGTAATAATTTCGTTCACAAAATCGGCCTGGTCGCCCAACAAACCTTCCGCAAAAAAGAAGGAAGTTTCTATGGCATCGCTAAATTTTGTGTAATAAGCCGTCAACCTGGATTGGGTTTTCGGCGCACGAAAAACATAACTTAAATCGCCAGTCACAATTTTCTCGCTCGTTAAATCGGGCGTGATGCTGTTATTGACACGTGAATTGGAGAATGCGGTTTTTATGGTGGGCGCGTTTGTGGTATAAGCGCCGTTTAGCGTTACCAAATGTCGCCCGGTGATTTTATAAGTGGCGCCGGCTTTCAGGCCAAAATCCATAAAATTTTGTTTTTCCCCTTTTCCGAAGGAATTTTCAAAATAGGTCCCATTTTTAAACAAACCATCCCGCTGGTAATTGGTGCTTTTTGCATTCATTCCCACAAAATAATCGATGTTATTTTGAGTTCCCTGAACTTGCCCAAAAGCACTCGCCGTAAAAGCATTGACGATGTAATTGTATTGAAAAATATCGCCTTCAACAACCGTTCTGTTCGGATTGTTCAAGTCATTTTGCTGCGCATCTCCCAGCGCGTATTGGTCCAAATCAACAAAACCGTTTCCACCTAACAAATCCAGCATATTCGCGTAATTTTTCGACTTTAAATTTTTGAAGGAAATTCCTCCGTTGAAGTTCAGATGGTCGTTAAATTTTGTGTTTATCAACGAATTTGCCGAAAATTGCGTGTCATCAACCCGGTCTTCATACAAATAATACAAGGAATTTGAGTTATCGGCGTTTGCCTGATACAACTCATTCCATTTTACTTGTCCGTTTTTCAAAAATTCCTGTTCCGATAAATACGCATTCGCATAATCTGGATTGTCGGGATATCTCAAAAAATTGCTCGGCAAATATTTCCAATAGGTCGGATCGGGATTTAACGCATTAAAATAACCCAACCGGCTGTTGCCCATATGTCCGAACTGATAAGCCAAAGTTGACTTTATCGTTGTGTTTTCCTTTTCATAAAAATGGCTCAACATCAAAACCGGTTCAAAAATTTCCTTGATTCTCGAGTTTCTTTTATCACCTTCCTGATTTCCCCAATAGGCATTGTATTGATAACCTTTTAAATCGTACACTTCTTGCGTGTTTGGTGAAGATTTACCGCGTTTGTTGGGTGCTGCAAAAGCCGTAAAATTTAAACTGTGGTTTTTGGTGAACCTTTTTTCCACCGCCAAAAAAGCAGACCAGGCATTGTAAGAAGTTCCATCAATATAACCTTCCTGCGCCATTCTGCGTGAAGCCGAAACCACAAAAGCCAAGTCTTTTTTGTTCCAGCCGGAAGCGTACGTTGCCATCGCACGGCCGGTATAACTTTTATTGGTTGAAGAAACCGAAACTTTTTTTACCGCCTGATAATCGGATGCCCTGGTGCTGAAATTTGTGGCGCCCAAAATGCCGCCGAAAGTATGATCGGAAGCCGTAATGCCGTTGGAAAATTCCTGATTTCTGAACGCATCGTTCAAACCGCCCCAATCGCTCCATTGCGGACGGCCATCGTACAATTTGTTCATTTCAATGCCGTTGATGGCAATGGTTCCGTAGCTGGAATCGTAGCCGCGAACCTTAAACCAGGCCTGACTAAAATTGAACGCTGCGGCCTGCAAATAGGCATCTTTGGAAGACTGGAATAAACCCGCAATATAATCGGAGGTTTTTCCTTCTTCATCCAACAAATCCTCATCGGTTAAAACAATCAAACTTAATTCAGCAGTTTCAACAATCGCTTTTTGCAAAAATATGGTGCCTAAATCATAAGATTTAGTTTCAAGAATATTGACTGGAAAATCCTGCGTTTCAAAACCTTCAAACTGAATTTGCAGTGTATAATTTCCAACAGGAATATTTTCAAGGATAAATCCGCCGTTTAAATTTGTTTCCGTAAAAATATTTAATGAGGCAATTTTGAGGAAAATACCTTTTAAAGGTTCTTCAGAAGCGGCTTCAACAACTATTCCGCTGATGGAAGGAAGGGTTTGTGCTCCTGAATTAATGGCATACAATAGACACACAATAGTAACAACAACTATTATTTTCATAGACAATTTTTTATGAAAGTAATCTATTTTTGAATACCGCCGATAAAAACCAAAAAAAATAATTTCGCTATCTTATTGAAATATAGCATCATGCTAAGTATTTCGTTCGTAATTTGTGCTTATCTTAGTCGCTTAAAAAATGCTATGAAACGTCTAACACATCTTGTGCTGCTTATTTTATTGGCGGTTCAGCCAACTTTCGGCCAAAAAAAATATGACATCAAAACCATCGCTTTTTACAATTTGGAAAACCTTTTTGATATTGTGGACGATACCTTAAAACTCGATGAAACAAGCCCAATTATGGAAATTAAAGAAAATAGAGCTGCCATTTATCAGTTGAAATTGGACAATATGGCAAAAGTGCTTTCTGAAATTGGTGCGGATGAAGCTAAAAACAGTCCGGTAATTATTGGCGTTTCCGAAATTGAAAATTATACGGTATTGGAAGATTTGGTGAACACTTCCTTTTTAAAGGACAAACAATATGGCATTATTCATTACGATTCGCCCGATGTAAGAGGCATTGATGTGGGATTGCTGTACCAAACAAACTATTTTAAACCTATTTATCACGAAACTTTCGAACTGCGTTTATGGGGCGATAACGGCTATCGAATTTATACCCGAGACCAGTTATTGGTTTCCGGCTATTTGGGCGATGAGCTTATCCATTTCATTGTAAATCATTGGCCATCAAGAAGAGGAGGCGAAGCAAAAAGCAGACCCAACAGGGAAAAAGCGGCATTTTTAAATACCCAAATAATCGCCAAAATAAAAGAAACCGATCCCAATCCCAAAATCATCATTATGGGCGATTTAAATGATGATCCCACCAACAGCAGCCTAAAAAATATCTTAAAAACAAAGGCCAAAAAATCGGAAGTGCAAGATGGCGACATTTACAATCCGATGGAAGATATGTTTAAACGCGGGCAAAATACCTTGGCGTATCGGGACAATATCAACCTTTTCGACCAAATTATGTTTACCTCTCCGTTGTTAACCACCACAAACGACTTTTCGTCCTATAAAATGTACAAAACGGCCATTTTTAAGCCGCAATATTTAACCACACAAACCGGAAAATACAAAGGCTATCCTTTCCGAAGTTTTGGAAATGGCGGCTTTACCGGCGGCTACAGCGACCATTATCCGGTTTATTTGTACTTGATAAAGGAGGTTTTTTAAGTGTTAGGTGTCTTTAATAAGAAAACCATATTCCAACTTTTAACTTTTAACTTTTAACTTTTTTTCACGTTTCCTTTCAGGCCGCGCTATCCGTTCTATCTTTTTTTCATTGCATTTCAAAAAAATATGCCACTGCTATCGCTAACGCAAATCAAATTGCTATTTATAATCATTATTTCCTTTAAAATATTGCCAATAATTGCAAATTCATCCACAGAAATTAAAATTAAAATCAATAAATTTGTTGATTAAGTTCGTAAAACCCAAAAAAGAAAAATTATGCATAAAATAACAATCGCTATTATATTATCATTTGCGTTTTTGGCAATGTCGGCACAAGAGGTAATGACACCAGAAAAGCTGCTTCAACTCAACAAAGTTTCAGGAATTGGTTTCACCAAAGACGGTAACAGCCTAATTTACAGCATTACCGGTTACAGCCTGGAAACAAACAGCAAATCAAAAACCACCTATCAAATGCCAATTGCCGGCGGAAATAGCCAGATAATTACCGATTATAGCGCGCCAATAGCCGACAACAGTGTTTCGCCCGATGGCAAATACAAAATTTCGACTGCGGAAGTAAAACTAAAAAACGTTACCGGACTCGATTTTTATCCGGATGCGACCGATTCAAATGTGCAGATTTATGATGAACTCAATTATCGCCATTGGGACACTTGGGAAGATGGTGCGTACAGCCATATTATGTATCAACAGATTACAGATTCAGCTTCTGAACCAATCGATATTATGGCCGCAGAACCTTTCGACAGTCCTCAAAAACCATTTGGTGGATCGGAAGATTATTTGTGGAGTCCCGACAGCAAAAATATCTTATATGTGTCTAAAAAATTAAGCGGCGCAGCTTATGCCGCCAGCACCAATACCGATATTTACCAATACAATCTGGAAACAAAAACCACCACAAATTTAACTTCCGAAAATAAAGGTTACGACACCGATCCAGCATTTTCTTCCAAAGGCCAATTGGCCTGGCTGCAAATGAAAAGAGATGGTTATGAATCGGATAAAAAAGACATTATTGTCAGTGTAAATAGTGATTACATCAATTTAACCGCAAACTGGGATGGAACCGTTGACAGTTTTGTTTGGCAAGACAAAGGTGATAAAATTTATTTTGTGGCACCAGTTTTGGGAACAGTGCAATTGTTTGAAATCGGAATTCCTGTTGCGGGAAAGAAAAGCAGTTCGCTGAAACAAATTACAAACGGACAATTTGATGTTCACAGTATTGTTGGCCAGTCTAAACAAACCATTGTGGTGAGCAGAAGAGATATGAATCACGCGCCTGAGTTATACGCCGTTAATTTAAAAGACGGAAAAATGGCGCAATTGACCCATTCAAATGATGCTTTTTACAACACTATTACCTTGAGCAAGGTTGAAAAAAGAATGGTAAAAACAACAGACGGCAAAGATATGCTGACCTGGATTATTTATCCTCCCAACTTTGATCCTGCGAAAAAATATCCTACGATTTTATATTGTCAGGGCGGACCCCAAGGCGCTTTAAGCCAGATTTATTCTTTACGATGGAACTTTCAGTTGATGGCGGCAAACGGTTATATTATTGTGGCACCGAACAGAAGAGGAATGCCTGGTTATGGCGTGGAATGGAATGAACAAATCAGCAAGGATTACGGTGGACAAAATATGCAGGATTACTTATCTGCCATTGATGAAATGGCGAAAGAACCTTATGTGGATGCCAATCGTTTGGGCGCGATAGGTGCAAGTTATGGTGGTTATTCGGTATTTTATTTGGCGGGAATTCATGAAGGAAGGTTCAAAAGTTTTATTTCTCACGACGGAATTTTCAACTGGAAAAGTATGTACGGAACCACCGAAGAATTGTTTTTTGTGAATTGGGATTTGGGCGGTGCTTATTGGGATAAAAACAATGTTGATGCGCAAAAAGCCTATACTGAATTCAACCCTGTAGAAAAAGTTGACCAGTGGGATACGCCAATTATGATTATTCAGGGCGGAAAAGATTTCAGGGTGCCAATCGGACAAGGATTGGAAGCTTTTCAGGCAGCACAATTAAAAGGTCTCAAAAGTAAATTATTGTATTTCCCTGAAGAAAATCACTGGATTTTAGACAATAAAAACAGCCTGGTTTGGCAACGCGAATTTTTCAAATGGCTGAAAGAAACATTGTAAATTAAAAAAACAAATCATAAAAAAACAGGCAGCGAAAAAATTCACTGCCTGTTTTTTTATAACTTTTAACATTTAACCAATAACTTTTCAACTTTTAGCCTTCAACTTCAATATCTTTCAGCAAAAGTTGCAATGTTTTATAGCCATTCCATTCATTTTCATCGATACAAAAAGCAGCTTTGAACGCATTTTTATTTTGGATGATTTCGTGTTTATCACCCATGCCAAAACCGATGGCGTTGTAGGTTGTTTGGTTGGTGCCTTCAAAAAGATTCAGTTTTAAATGCGTTTCGTCGGAACCGACTTTTTTGCCGTAACCGTTATCGCGCAAACCGCCACACATAAAAACAGGTTTCATATTTTGCGGTCCGAAAGGCGACAGTTGGTTCATAATTCTGAAGAATTTTGGCGTAATTTCCGAAAGGCTGATTTCTGCATCAATGGCAATTTCGGGCGTTCGCAATTCCTCTGGCAAGGTATTTTTTACAACTTCTTCAAACTTCAATTTAAAATTTTGGTAATTTTCGGCTTTTAAGGTCAATCCGGCCGCATATTTATGTCCGCCAAACTGCTCAATAAATTCGGAACATTGTTCTAGGGCTTCATAAACGTCAAATCCTTTTACAGAACGTGCCGATGCCGACAATTTATCACCGCTTTTTGTGAAAACCAAGGTTGGTTTGTAGTAGGTTTCTATGAGCCTGGAAGCCACAATGCCAATTACGCCTTTGTGCCAGTTTTCGGCATAAACAACCGTTGAATAATTATGCTGCTCACTATTTTCTTCAATTTGGAGCAAGGCTTCACTGGTGATTAACTTGTCCAAATCTTTTCGGTCGTTGTTGTTTTGTTCTATTTCCAAAGCGAATTTAACTGCGGAATCAAAATCCAGTTCAGTTAACAATTCAACAGCGTAATTTCCATGTTTAATCCTGCCGGCTGCATTGATTCTTGGCGCGATAATAAACACCACATCTGTAATGTTTAATTCAGCCTTTTTAATTTGGTGAATCATCGCTTTTATGCCGTTTCTCGGATTGGAATTGATTACCTGCAACCCAAAATAAGCCAAAATCCTGTTTTCTCCAGTGATGGGAACAATGTCTGCAGCGATGGCTGTTGCCACCAAATCCAGATAAGGCACCAAATCATCAATGGTTTGGCTTCTGTGGCTTGCCAACGCCTGAATTAATTTGAAACCTACACCACAACCGCACAATTCATCGTACGGATAATCGCAATCGACTCGTTTTGGATCTAAAACCGCAACCGCATCAGGAATTTCATTTCCCGGCCGGTGGTGGTCGCAAATAATAAAATCGATGCCTTTTTCTTTTGCATAATTTACTTTATCGATGGCTTTTATGCCACAGTCCAAGGCAATAATTAAAGAAATATCATTGTCGTGCGCAAAATCGATTCCCAAAAAGGAAATTCCGTAACCTTCGGCATACCTGTCGGGAATATACGTTGCAATATTTGGGTAAAATGTTTTTAGATAGGATGAAAGCATGGAAACGGACGTGGTGCCATCCACATCATAATCGCCATAAACCAATATGTTTTCATTTTCGGCCACTGCACGTTCTATGCGCTCAACGGCTTTGTCCATATCCTTCATTAAAAAAGGATTGTGGAGGTCTTTTAAATTTGGCCGAAAAAAGGCTTTCGCCTGATCGTAGGTTTCAATATTTCGCTGCACCAACAACTTGGCCAACGTATATTCGATTCCCAAATCCTGGGCCAATTTTGAAGTGATTTCCGGGTTTGTTTCCGGTTTTAATTTCCATCGCATAGCAGTGCTTTTTTCCAAAAGTAAGCAATTTTTACTTGTTGATAAATTAGATTATTGCTAAGTTGGTGTTTTGTGCTATGGTTTTAATTTCCCAACAATAATAATTCCCCTTTTGTGGGCTAGGGGGCTTTATTGAACGATATATTCAATTTCTATGGTTACTTCAGCAAATTGGCGAAACATATGCATTACACCACAGTAACGATCGACAGAAAGATTAACTGCTTTTTCAATTTTATCCTTTTGAAATTCTTTATCGTAGAAACGATAAATCACTTTTACTTTATCATAGAATTTAGGATGCTCCTCAGTCAGATTTCCTTTCACTTCAATTTTAAAATTTGCCACCTCGGCGCGCATTTTTTTCAATAAAGAAGCAACGTCCATAGCAGTGCAACCCGCCAATGAGGTTAACATCATCGCTTTTGGGCGCAGTCCTTTTCCTTGTCCGCCTGCATCTTCAGCAGCATCAATCATCACTTTTCCTTCTGGCGCCACCGATTCAAAAAGCATTTCACCTTTCCAGCTTACTTCAATTGTATTGATCATAATTTTATTATTTATGTACAAATTTAAGGGAAAAATAGGACTTGAAAAGTAACAATCTTAACAATATTTTTTTAGGATTCAAAAAAGTGGCGCTAAATTTTATGGCGACAGAATTTTCAAAATGGGTTGAGATTAAAACATTATCGGGATTTTTTCCGATTTTTAAATTTATAACTTAAGTACCCATAAAATTTTCAAACACATTTAAAAAAATTATGTATTTTTGCGCCACATTCATTTAGAATGTAGGTTTCAACCAGAAAGCCACTGGTTGAAAATTAATAAAATTGGGGATGTAGCTCAGTTGGCTAGAGCGCTTGGCTGGCAGCCAAGAGGTCGTCGGTTCGAGCCCGATCTTCTCCACTTTAAAAAACCGTAATATGCTATAAAATAAGCTATTACGGTTTTTTATTTTGAATCTGCGTTAGGGACTAAACGGCGTGTTTGAGCGCTTTTTTGGTTGCTTTTTAGCAACTAAAAAATGCGAGTAGTGATGGCCCGACCCATAGGGAAACGCCCAAAATTTTCAAAATCATCTTTCTCAATATTAATCATCAATCAAAAAGTCGTATTTTTGCAAAATAGGCTGTTTACGAGTTTCTTTTAGGCAAACAGCTTCAAAAACCTCCCTTTAAATATGAAAAAAATAGAAAATATTGAATTGTCTTATTTAAGCATTGATGATTATCAGGAACTTAAAAAAGCGATGATAGAATCTTACATTGGGATGCCTGATGCTTATTGGAGCAAGCGCCAAATGGAATCATTAATCAGCCGATTTCCTGAGGGACAGGTAGTTATAAAAGTTAATAATCAAATTGCGGGATGCGCTTTATCTATTATTGTGGATTATGGCAGCATTGAAAAAGTTCATACCTATCAGGAAATTACAGGCAATTATTCTTTTAGCACCCATAAACCGGATGGAGATATGTTGTATGGGATTGATGTTTTTATAAAACCTGAATACCGCGGATTACGTTTAGGAAGACGGCTTTATGACTACAGAAAAGAATTGTGCGAAAAGTTAAACCTAAAAGGCGTTGCTTTTGGGGGTCGAATTCCCAACTATCATTTATATTCAGACAAACTTACACCAAAACAATATATTGATAAAGTCAGAAAAAAAGAAATTCACGATCCTGTGTTTAATTTTCAGATTTCCAACGACTTTCATCCCACAAAAATTTTAAAAAATTATCTTGAAGGAGATGAGGCGTCCAACGATTATGCAGTTTTATTGGAATGGGACAATATTTATTATGAAAAAGAGGATTTAAGCTCAACGAGCACTATCAAAAAAATAGTCCGCCTAGGTTTGATACAATGGCAAATGAGGCCTTATAAAAATTTGGATGAACTATTGCAGCAAGTTGAATTTTTTGTAGATTCCGTTTCTGGATATCGCTCCGATTTTGCGCTTTTTCCTGAATTTTTTAACGCGCCTTTAATGGCAGAAAACAATCATTTATCCGAATCAGAAGCGATAAGGGAACTTGCCAAACATACTTCAGCCATTGTTGATAAATTTGCCAAATTTGCCATTTCCTATAATATAAATATCATTACAGGAAGTATGCCTGAAATTGTGGATAACAAACTTTACAATGTAGGATATTTGTGCAAAAGAGACGGAACAGTTGAACGTTTTGAAAAATTACACATCACTCCAAATGAAGCAAAAGTTTGGGGGATGCAAGGCGGAAGCAAAATTCAGACTTTTGATACCGATTGCGGAAAAATAGGTATTTTAATATGTTATGATGTTGAGTTTCCGGAACTTGGCAGATTGCTGGCCGATGAAGGAATGGATATTTTGTTTGTTCCTTTTTTAACTGATACACAAAATGGTTATTCAAGAGTTCGAAATTGTGCGCAGGCGAGAGCTATAGAAAATGAATGCTATGTTGCCATTGCCGGAAGTGTTGGGAATTTGCCAAATGTTCACAATATGGACATACAATACGCACAATCGATGGTATTTACGCCTTGTGATTTTGCATTTCCAACCAACGGAATTAAAGCCGAAGCAACCGCCAATTCTGAAATGATTTTAATTGCCGATGTGGATATTGATTCACTAAGAGAATTAAATCAGTTGGGAACCGTGAGAAATTTGAAAGACAGACGCAAGGATATTTATGAATTAAATAAAAAATAACAACGTTCCAAAAATTTATTTTACAAGAAACAAGTATTTGAAAACAGAAATCACTAATTTTAAGTGATTTCTGTTTTTTGCTTTCAAAAAACTTTAATCCATTAATATTGCAAAACTAACATCTTATCAATATGGCCAGATATTTAAAAACAAAAAAAGAGCATTTAGGAATATCTCCTTATGAAATCCATTTTAAAGGCGAGAAAAAAAGTGAGGACGTTATTTTGGAAGTTATTGATTACGATTCTGAAAATCTTGATGAATTTATAGCAAAAGATATAAATGAGGTTGCAAAATTTAACGAATCTGCAACAACAACCTGGCTTAATATTTATGGATTGCACGATCTAAAAGTGATGGATGAAATTGCAACAAAATTTGAATTGGATCCCTTAATTCTTGCTGATGTCATGAATACCCACGCGCGTCCAAAAATTCAGGAATATGACAATTGTATCTATATTTCTTTTAAAATGTTGCAGTTTGATGACAAACGAAATTTTATTTCTTCAGAAAATATCGTCATTATTATTAAGGAACATATTTTACTGCTATTTCAGGAAAAAATAGGCGATGTTTTTGACCCCGTAAGAGATAGAATGCGTAAAAATAAAAGGAGAATTAGAACCTCCCGAACCGATTATTTGGCATTTGCTTTAATGGACATTGTTTTTGACAATTATAATTATATCATTAGTCAAATTGGCGAAAAAATAGAAACCCTGGAAATATATATGCTTAATAATGCACGGGAATCAACCTTAAAAGAGATAAACAATTATAAAAAGGAAATTATTTATTTAAACAAATCCATTAAACCATGCCGTGAAATAGTGGTAGAATTGTTAAAATTAGATTCGGAATTAATAGCTGATAACGTTTATGTTAATTTTGAAGATTTAAAAAACAATGTAAACCAAGCCATTGAGTCGTTGGAAAGTTATCGTGAAATTCTCTCCGACCAACTTCAGGTTTATCACACCACCATCAGCAGCAAATTAAACGATATCATTAAATTTTTAACCGTTTTCTCCGTCATTTTTATTCCCTTAACCTTTATTGCCGGCGTTTACGGAACCAATTTCGACAACCTGCCCGAGCTTCATTTTAAATATGGCTACTTTATGATGCTGGGCGTTATGTTGATTTTGGCAGTTTCAATGATTTTCTATTTCAAAAAGAAAAAGTGGTTTTAAAAAAATCTATATTCTAATGTTTAAAGTTTGGGCGTACCGCTGAAAAAGCGGCCAGGCTTTTCGCTCCAATTTTTTATTGCACATCCTTGCAATAAAAAGATTTTCGCTTCAATCCTTTACGCAAATTGAAACTGCCGGACGACAGGCAAGTTCCTGCCGAAAAATAAATAAAATTCAGAATTCAAATTTTAAAATATAAACTATAATCCAAATGATACTTTGTAAAATCGAGTATCTTTACGATTTTATAAAATCTCTCACATAGATTGAAATAGAATCCCTCAAAAAAATGAAAACGAATAAACAAAAAGCAATCAACACCATCTATTTCAGCATTGTAGGCAATGCGTTGCTTGCCATCGCCAAAGGAATCACCGGTATTTTTGGAAATTCTTACGCTTTAATCGCCGACGCCATTGAATCTACCACCGATGTGTTTTCATCCATCTTAGTTTTGTTCGGACTTAAATATGCCACCAAACCGGCCGATGGAAACCATCCTTATGGCCACGGAAGGGCAGAGCCTCTAATTACTTTTGCCGTAGTAGGATTTCTGGTTTTATCAGCCACCATCATTGCTTATGAAAGTATTCAGAATCTTCAATCGCCGCAAGAAGCACCAGAAAAATTCACATTAATTGTTTTGGCCGTTATTGTGATTATTAAAGAATTATTTTATAGAATGGTTGCCAAAAAAAGCAATGAAACAAAAAGCTCCTCCTTAAAAGCTGATGCCTGGCACCACAGAAGTGATGCAATTACGTCGTTAATGGCATTTATTGGAATATCCATCGCCATTTATATGGGTGAAGGTTATGAAAAAGCCGATGATTGGGCTGCATTATTTGCCTCCGGATTTATTATTTACAATGCCTATTTAATTTTTAGGCCAGCGCTCGGCGAAATTATGGATGAACATTTATATGATGATTTGGTAGCCGAAATAAGAACAATTTCTATGGGTGTTGATGGCGTTGTTGATACAGAAAAGTGTCTTGTGAGAAAAGCCGGACTCTCTTTTCACGTGGATCTTCATTTAATTGTTAATGGCGCAATAAGCGTAATGGAAGGACATAAAATAGCGCACTGTTTAAAAGATGAATTACTGCAAAAATTACCCGAAATAAATGATGTTTTAATCCATATTGAACCGGATAAAGCTCAATAGTACCAGAAGGGTAAATTAATAAATGTTTCAATATTTTCACCTTTATATTTCGTAAAATAAATATTCACTGAATGCGAATGATGATAATGCCATAATATTTAACGCCAAAAAATTAACGAATCCAACTTTCTCCTAAAACTATTGCCTATTTTTACATTTTAATATAAATCACTGACTTTTAATGTATTTGAAAAAACATTGCATCTTATTTTTTTTCCTATTGGTGTTGTTAACAGCAAATTACGGTTGGGCACAAAATATTGCTCCAACTATTACCGCAACCGGAAACCAAATATATTGTCCACTTACGCCGATGAAAGTTGTCACTTCCTTTAATATCACTGACCCTGATGACATAACAGTTTCTGCTTTTTACATTCAGATTTCCGAAGGATATAAAAACGGAGACAAACTGACGCTCCCTGTTGGAATGAATCCAAATATTACATCATCCTGGAGTGCCTCTGAAGGAAAATTAACCTTGGAAAGTTCAAATTCAGCAGAGGCAACTTATGTTGATATTATCGCCGCGGTAAAGAATGTTGTTTTTGAAAGCAGTTCTACAACCGTTTCTGGCGAAAAAAAATTTTCATTCACCATTGGAGATGCCAACTACCTACCTAAAACAGGCCATTTTTATGAGTATGTTGCTGCTCCGGGAATTCTTTGGACAGATGCCAAAGCAGTTGCAGAAGCGAGCACTTACTACGGATTAAAAGGCTATTTGGCAACCATTACCACCATAGAAGAAGCAGTATTATCTGGCGAACAAGCTGCTGGCCAAGGTTGGATAGGCGGAAGTGATGAAGAAACTGAAGGCGTTTGGAAATGGGTTACAGGTCCTGAAGCCGGAATGGTTTTTTGGAATGGATTGGCAAATGGTTCAAGTCCGTCAGGTGTTTATTCAAATTGGGCTAGTGAAGAACCAAATGATTACCCAAATGCTACTATCACCAGAGAAGAAAACTATGCCCATGTATATGAAACTGGAAAATGGAACGATTATCCAAATTCTAACACAAGTATTAAAGGCTACATTGTTGAATATGGCGGAACGCCAGGTGATCCAGTTTTGAATCTTTCTGCAAGTACCACAATTTCTGTGGCTGCAATTATTACGAAGGAAGGGGATTCAAGATGTGGTGTCGGAACCTTTAACTTATCCGCAACAGCAACTGCAGGCGCAACTGTTTTATGGTTTGATACTGCAACCAGTACAACGCCAATATATTCGGGACCAAATTATACACCTGTACTTTCGACAACAACAACCTTTTATATCTTGGCTTCAGTAAATGCATGTTTAACAGGACAAAGAACGCCAGTAATTGCTACAATTTATACTATCCCAACTATAATATCAGCGCCAAATATTACCATTTGTGAAGGAAATTCAGGAACATTAAGTGCAACTGCATTATCTGCAACTGCAACAATTAATTGGTATACAACACCAACCGGTGGAATGTCTATTGAAACTGGAAGTTCATTTACAACAACGCCAACAAACACCATAACAACTTATTATGTTGACGCTACAGAAAATGGTTGTGCATCGCCTACAAGAACAGAGGTGACATTGGAAATCTTGGGAAATACCGTATCTGCTGCTTCACCTATAAGTTTGAACAATCTTACCGTTGTTGATGATTCTAATAACAACTCAATTACAATTAATGTTTTTCCGAATATCAGCAATTATGAGTTTAATCTTGATCGTTTTGATGAATTTAAGGACTGGACCTCTTTTGAACATTTAGAACCAGGAATTCACTTTCTGTATTTGCGAGACAAAACCAACTGCGGCATTTCCAAATTGGATATTGCAATATTGGGGTTTCCTAAATTTTTTACGCCCAATGGCGACGGTTATAATGATACTTGGAAAGTGCTTGGAAACGATTTGAACAGCATCCAAATTTCTGTTATTTACATTTTCAATCGTTTTGGTAAATTGGTTGCGGAAGTTGATTTGAATGGCGAAGGATGGGACGGATTTTACAACGGTGAAAGGCTTCCTGCATCTGACTATTGGTATTTGGTGAAGTACACAGATCAATATGGCGATTACAGGGAAAAACGTGGAAATGTAAGCCTGATCGGAAGGTAATTTTTTGCGTTAGGGACTGAACGGTTTGTTTGAGCTCTCCCGTTTTTTCGGGAAGCGAGTAGTGAAGGCCCGACCGAAGGGAACGCCCTAATTCTTTCTTTAAAACAGTTCTTGAATGGTTTTTGCCACGCCGTTGTTTTTATTGGTATCGGTAATTTTATCGGCAATTTGCAGCACTTCTTCAATGGCATTTGCAACAGCAACACCCAAACCAACTGCTTTAAGCATTTCAATATCGTTGTAATTGTCGCCAAAAGCAACGATATTTTCCATTGAAATATTTGTATAATAACTATTTAACAATACTTCAATGGCGGTTTTTTTGGAAACTGAAATGTGCGAAATTTCAATATAAGTGGGTTTTGAGCGGTAGAGCATAATTTCACTGTGAAAGGAATTTTCCAGCGCCTTATATAAAACATCAATTTCGGTTTCATCGCCCATACACATCATTTTATGTGCGCCTTTTCCTTCCTTTTTCCAATAAGACAAAACAGATTTGCTCGATTTTACGATGGGCGTAACTTTTGTGTTCTCGGATTCTCTGATGGCCCAAAAATCCATTGACGGCACAAACCATTCATCTTCAAAATACAGACTTAAATGAATCGTGGTTTTTTCGCACAATTGAATAACGGTTTCCAATACAGCATTATCAATAAATGCAGAGTGCAAAACCTGATTATTGTTCAACACCAAGCCGCCATTATAGGCGATAATCGGCGTTCCGACATTTCCCAACTGGCTTTGTAAATGCCGCATTGCTTTTGGCATTCGAGAGGAAATCAGCACAAAAGGAATGGGCGAAACACGTTTAATTTCACTGATTGTCATTTCCGACAATTCCCGGTTTTTGTCCAAAAGCGTTCCGTCAATATCCGAGCAAATTAATTGATAATTCATGTGTTTCGTTCTATAGGCGGCGTAAAAGTAAGAAATTTGGGACTGACAATATTTTAATATTAAAAAAACGGAGATTTAGGAATTTAAAAAAGTTGAAAATTTTCAATTTTATAAGTTTGTGGCGTCAAAATAAAATTTACAATCGTTTTTAGAAATTTTCAAAAGATCATTTAAAAATTTGGCATTTAATCAAATATTTAACTATTTTTGAGAATTAAGTGTTGCTTTTTAAATAAATTATAACATTTTTAATAAGCGCCAACTTTGGTTGAAACCCTGTGAACTTGATTTAAATTTAAAAATTAGCAGTATAACGTTGTAGGTATTTTATGATAAAAAGCAATAAAATAATAAAATTAACTAACGAATCAATAAGCATCCGGGATTGGATTTTGGTTCTTTATTTTATATAAAAACACCAAACTCTTAAAAAAACGGAATTGATTTTTGTGTGATTTTAATTATTATAAGCGTGTTTATGAGTTTGTGAAACCATCTATTTATTATGAGAAGAAACATAACGCCATTATCGCCAAATTTAACAAATGAAAATTTGCTTAAAACACTTGTTGAAAACAGAACGATTTATAATTTAGAAAATTGCGAACTTAATTTGTTCGAAACATACCAAAAAGCAAATTTAGTTTCGCTAAAGTTTAATGATTTGGTAATTACAAGTATGTTAAAAGGCAAAAAGATAATGCACCTTTTTGACAAAGCCGGTTTTGACTATTTACCGGGAGAATCTGTAATTATACCTCCTAGTGTGGAAATGAAAATTGACTTTCCGGAAGCTTCATTTGATAACCCCACACAATGCCTTGCATTAGCCATTGACAGCAAAAAAATAGCAGGCACGCTTGACTTTCTAAATGAAAAATACCCAAAACAAGGGCAAAACAATTTTTGGAAATTGGATGAAAATAATTTTTTTTTCCAAAATAATGTTGAAATGGCCAACATCATTAACAAGATTATAAATACTTGCCAAAGCACTTCTATTTTTAAAGACACCATTGCCGATTTATCATTGCAGGAGCTGCTAGTAAAGATCGTGCAAACACAAACGCTAAAAGGAATAAAGGAAGGGAATGCCCAAACTCCCAATCCTCATCTTTTACAAATTATCAGTAT
>CAMDPE010000013.1 GCA_945903795.1 Lutibacter flavus
AATCAAACTGTCGTTATTGATTCCCAAATTTTGGCAAGCTACTTCAAAAAACTTTTAATTTGGAATCATATTTGGAATTGGGTTTTCCTTATCTAAAAACACGGTTTCCATATCAAATTTTCGGGCACCTTTAATTTGGATACTCGTAAATTCGGGTATTAAATTGGATTTATTTTCCCTCGGACTTGCATCTAAAATAACCAAATTCGGGTTTTCAAGATTTTCAAAAAGCCAAGTTGCAGAGACTAGAGGATTTAAATTCATAAGACAACTCATTAATGCAAACGGTAAATTTCTCTGATATCTTCCAGTATTTTTTCAAAATCAATTTTTAAATCGATTAAATTACCGCTATGAATATCCCAAACCCAACCATGAACCGTAATCCTTTTTTCAAGCAACGCTTTTTGCACATCGGCAGTTTTTAGCACGTTTACACACTGTTCCTGTACATTTAATTCCACCAGCCTGTTGTATTTTTCCTCTTGACAATCTATTAAATCGAGTTCACTTTTGTGCAATCTGTAAACATCGCGGATGTTCCGCAACCAAGGATTTAACAATCCCAAATCTTCCGATTGCATCGCAGCTTTTACGCCGCCGCAATAATAATGACCGCAAATCACCAAATGTTTAACTTTAAGATGTGTTACCGCATAATTGATGACCGACATCACATTTAAGTCGGTGTTTGGAACCATATTGGCAATATTTCTGTGCACAAATACTTCGCCGGGCCTTACGCCCATCAGTTCTTCTGCAGAAACACGACTGTCTGAACAACCAATATATAGAATTTCTGGACTTTGGCCTGTTGACAAATTTTTAAAATAATTTTCGTCAATCTGAAGCCTTTCTTTAATCCATTTTTTATTGTTGCTAAAAATTTCTTCGATGTTCAATTTGCTATATTTTAAATATTATTTTAAAACTATTCCTTTATTTTATTTGCCTTTATAGGTTTTCCATCCTCAAAATATTCCCAATTTCCAACTTTTTCATCATTTTCATAATAACCTTTACGAACAAGTTTGCCTGATACATTGTAATATTTTGCGAGTCCGTGCAATTTCCCGTTTTTGTATTGCAAATCATCCAATAAAATTCCTTCTGAAGAATAACGAAGCGCATTGCCCTGCAATTCTCCATTTTTATAGTTTAATGATTCAGCTATTTTTCCTGGTGCAAAATAAGTTATTGCGATCCCGTTAAGCAAACCATTTTCATAATTTTCTTCTGAAACAATTGTTTTTCCGTCGGTATTGTAATATATCCATTTACCGACTCGGTTTATGCCGTTCATATTTCCCTCGCTTTCCAGTATTCCATCATCATAAAAGTAATTAACTTTAGCGCTGTCACTGGTTGCTGAAAATGTTTTAACAATGGTTGGTTGTTTGGGATTTAGTTCACTATAAAAGTTAAAAATACCTATTTCTTTGCCCGCTTCAAACTGGCCCTCATAACGAATATTATTGTTATCATAGTGTTTTTTCCAAACGCCGGTGCGCCTTCCAAGAGCATCCAACTGATTTATTTTTTCTTGCGCTATTCCAGTTCCTGACACAAATAAGATCAGAAAAAATAACAAAATATTTAAAGATCGCTTTTTCATAAAACCCATTATTTTATTCAACTTTTATGGAATTTGCCCAATCGTACAATATTTGGTACTGATTTTCCGTCAGTTTTGATTCCTTATGAATCCACAAATAACTTTTCAACGGCATCTCCCGATCATTAAGCACTTCTTTTATGTTTTTTATAATATGACTTTTTTGGTCTTTGTTATACGCAGCCCATTCGGAAAAATTTAAATGCTCTTTTCCTTCATTTACATGTTGCGCCAAAAACCACGATGCAGGCGCAATTTTACTATACCAAGGATATTTTGTGGAATTTGAATGACAGTCCGCACAAGAAGTCTGAATAATTTTAGTCACTTCAACCGGAATTTCCAATACTGTACTCATGGCATTCATTTCGTTTTTTGACTCATTTTTTTCAGGCCGTATAAATTGAATTAAAATGATGGCAGCCAAAATTATAAATAATACTTTTTTCATAAGTTATAGTTTTAATATTTCTTGTAATTGTTCTTCTGAAATGGTTAATAATTTAGGTTTAACCAATCTCGGCGTTAATTCTTTCCATTTGCTGTTTTGCTTAAAAATATTTTTGAAAATAGCTTTTGCCTCTTTTAACTCACCATTATTTGCCAAAGTTACGGCATACCAATATTTCATTTCCAGATTGTCAGGATTTAATTGTTGCGCTTTCATATAATGTTCTTTGGCCAATGTGTTGTTGCCAACTTCCACCGCCAAATCGCCTTTGTTCATAAAATCATAGGCTGTATGAACGGTAAGCAGCCTTCTCATTTCCTTTAATGGATTATCATTGTCATCAACTCGTAAATCTACCACATTATCTTCCCAGCTGTTTCCGGTGCTTTTGGCTTTAACGACCAAAATTGCCGCAGATTGCTTACCGCGAATGTCGCCACCTTCAAGTTGTGCTGCTTCCATAGCCGCTAACATGCGTTCGGCCAAGGTTCCTGTTGCATTTTTAAATGCTTTTGCCATCGCTGGCCAAACCGTGTTTTTTTCCATTAAATTTGCCTGAACAGAAAAATTATCGCCAATTATATGTCCGGCAGCATCAATACAATTTTTCCCGGTATATGCTTCCACATTTCCATAAACATCCAAAATTGCCAGCTGACGGACTTCCCTTCCTTCATCAAGTTCTAACAAAGTTTCTATGGCCATTTTTGGCGTCAACCCATTTTCCAGCAAACTCAAACCACGTGGACCGAAAGACGGATTTACAAACGACTGCGTCGCAACAACGCCAATACCGGCTTTTCCCCAAATTACCGATGTTCCTACAGAAAACCAATGAGATTGCACCGCAACGCCCATTTCACCAGTTACTGTGTCTCTTGCAACAATGGAATACGTGTGTGCAAAAGGTTGCTTTTTGGAATAAACTTGTTGAGAAATAGAGGAAAAAGCGCATAAAAATGTCATAAATACCAAAATTGAAGACCTCATCATATACTAATTTTAAAAATTTAAAGATATACCAATCTTTTTGTAAATTTAAGTATAATTTTTTTTGATCATGAGAATTTCTAATTTTTGGTTTTACACCATAATGATTGTGGTGATTTTACATGTAATTGTGGGATTTGGGTATTTAATTTATAAATTATCACCTAAGAAAAAAGATAAAGAAGAAAATACGAATGAATAATCATTGAATCGTTTATTTGATGAATTGTAAAATTGTTAACTTCTTTCATGCCCCAATTGGCTAATTTCCTTTTTAAACTTTCAACTTTTTAATTCAAACTAATGTTTATTTGATTAATTTTACGCCTTTCAACATAAAACTAAAAAATGTCCTTATCCAATTTGAATGCCATATCGCCAATAGACGGCAGGTACAGAAATAAAGTTGAATCTTTGGCGCTGTATTTTTCCGAAGAAGCGCTCATTAAATACCGCGTAAAAGTAGAAATTGAATATTTTATTGCTTTGCGCGAAATTCCGCTTCCGCAATTAGCCGATTTAAATGTGGCTCTTTTTGTTGAATTAAGAAAAATTTATCTTGATTTTTCTACTGAAGATGCACAAAAAATTAAAGACATTGAGAAAATCACGAATCACGATGTGAAAGCCGTGGAATATTTTATCAAAGATAAATTCGACCAGTTAAATTTACACAACTATAAAGAGTTTATTCACTTCGGACTGACTTCCCAGGATATTAACAACACCGCAATTCCATTATCTATAAAAGACGCTTTTGATGCTGTTTATTATCCGGATTTGAAATTGCTTTTGGATAAACTAAATCAATTGGCAAACGATTGGGCGGAAATCCCAATGTTGGCAAGAACGCACGGACAGCCTGCTTCTCCAACACGTTTGGGAAAAGAAATCGCCGTTTTTGTGGAACGCATCAATCAACAGTTAAAACAACTGAAAAACATTCCTTTTGCTGCAAAATTTGGCGGGGCAACAGGAAATTACAATGCACATAAAGTGGCGTTTCCGGCAACAGACTGGAAAGTTTTCGGATCTCATTTTGTAGAGACTATTTTGGGATTGCACCATTCTTTTCCAACCACGCAAATTGAACATTACGACCATTTGGCGGGAATTTTTGACGCGTTAAAACGGATTAATACCATTATTATCGATTTTAACAGAGACATTTGGACTTATGTTTCTATGGATTATTTCAAACAAAAAATTAAAGAAGGTGAAGTAGGCTCTTCAGCGATGCCACATAAAGTAAACCCGATCGATTTTGAAAATTCTGAAGGAAACCTGGGAATGGCGAATGCCATTTTTGAACATTTATCGGCAAAACTGCCTTTATCAAGATTGCAGCGCGATTTAACCGATTCAACCGTGCTCAGAAATATTGGCGTTCCGTTTGCGCACACAATTATTGCTTTCAATTCAACGTTAAAAGGATTGGACAAATTAATCATCAACAAAGAAAAATTTGCGGAAGATTTAGAAAATAATTGGGCGGTTGTTGCTGAAGCTATTCAAACAATTTTGCGCAGGGAAGCCTATCCAAATCCATATGAAGCCTTAAAAGAACTGACCAGAACCAACGAAAAAATTACCCAAAAATCGATGGCCGATTTTATTGACGGTTTAACGGTTTCAAGTGAAATTAAAAAAGAATTAAAGGCTATCACACCAAGTACTTATACCGGAATATAATGAAAAAACTGATACTGTTACCCTTATTGCTAGTCGTGCTGCTTTCTTGTAAAGATAAAATTAAAGCCCCAGATGCCGATCGATTTAAATCGGGGACTTTTGAAATTCCTGCCGGAAAAGGTTATGAAAAAACCATTATCATCAGACAAGATTCTATCCAAATTGAAAAATATGAAGATAGAATTGACACGCTTTCCATTTCCTGGAAAAATAATTTTAATTACACGCTTAAAATGTTGCATCCAAAAACAGCCATTGATGAAGATCCAATTCATATAAAAATCACCAATATCAAAGACAATTCGTATGAATTTGAAGCCGTGATAGGGTATTCGAATTATGTTCAAAAAGGTGAAATTACAAAAACATCAAACTAAAAAACCATGGAAATATTTTTACACGCTGACGCTTGGATAGCACTTTTAACGCTTACTTTTTTAGAAATTGTTTTGGGAATAGACAATATTATTTTTATTTCCATCGCAGCAGGAAAATTACCAAAAGACCAAATAAAAAAAGCAACCAGAATTGGCTTGTTATTGGCAATGCTCTTTAGAATTGCTTTGCTGTTTGGTATTTCCCACTTAATTTCCATGAAAGATCCTTTTTACACAATTAACTTGTCTTGGTTAAAATTAGGTGTAACCGGGCAAAGCATTATCTTAGTTTTGGGCGGACTATTTTTACTATATAAAAGCACCAGCGAAATAAGGGATAAAGTGGAAGGAATTGAACATGGTGCAACCTCTTCCGCTAAAATAAAATTTGCCACTCTTAAAGGTGTGATCATACAAATTGTGATGATTGACATCGTTTTCTCTTTTGATTCTGTATTAACTGCTGTTGGTATGACCAACGGAATACCTGGCGCTTTAACCATTATGGTAACCGCCGTTGTGATTTCTATGGTTATTATGATGATTTTTGCAACGCCTGTTGGGCAGTTTGTAAATGAACATCCAACCATTCAAATGTTGGCATTGTCCTTTTTAATTTTAATTGGTTTTATGCTAATTACAGAAGGCGCACATTTGTCACACGCAGAAATATTGGGTCAGCAAGTTGGTGCCATCCCAAAAGGATATTTATATTTTGCCATTGCTTTTTCATTGGGTGTTGAAGCCTTAAATATGAGGGTAAGAAAAGGCAAAAACCTTATTCATGTCAGCAATCCAACTTTGGATAGCGAAAAATTAAAAGAAGAAAACATAACAAATAAAGAATAATTTTAAGTGCATTGCGAAATTTATTGATCAAATAAAAACGATGGAAAATAGAAAGACAACAAATATTCTTTTACTTATTATTGTAATTCCGTTTATTTTTTATTTACTGAAAATATTGTCTTTTATTTTCATTCCGCTTGTTGCTTCCATGTTTATTGCCTTGTTGTTTTTGCCGCTTATGCGCTGGTTCAACAGACGAAAAGTGCCAAAATTCATCAGTATTTTTGTGATCATCCTTATTTTTGCCGCACTCTTTAAAATTGGAGGTGAATTGGTAAAACTATCGAGTAGAGAAATTTTAGCCACCGACAGAATTTTTCTGGAGAAAGCTGAAACAAAAGTTTTAGATTTAATGACTTCGATGGAACAATTTTTTGGTATAGAATACTTTAACGAAAATGAGAATATCTTTTCAAATTTATTTCAAAAAGAAAGTATTACTAAAAACTTTGGCCCAACCCTAAACTTTGTCAGCAAAACGCTTACAATGACCTTAATGACCGCCTTTTTCGTCATTCTTTTGCTTGCGGAATCCATAAATTTTGAAAAATTATTAAACAATACCATACTTAAACAAAAGTACGCATCTGTAAAAACATTCATGAAAATTGAAAAAGATTTGCGCACTTTTATAAAAGTAAAAATATTGGTCAGCGCTCTCACAGGTATCGGCATTGGTTTGGCCTGTGTATTTTTTGACGTAAACTTCCCAATATTTTGGGGCTTGTTCGCTTTTATCATCAATTTTGTACAAATGGTAGGTTCATTTGTATCGGTTATTTTGTTGGCAATATTTGCTTTTGTGCAATTGGACCCAACAAGTTTTTTATTCTTTTTTATACTTTCAATCACAGGCGTCCAGGTTTTATTTGGCAGTATTTTAGAGCCTATATTTATGGGCAGGTCATTCTCGATCAATATTATTGCTATATTGGTAATGCTGATGCTTTGGGGATACCTTTGGGGAATTCCTGGGTTAATTATGGCAATTCCTTTAACGGTATTTATCAAAATTATTTTGGAAAAATTTCCTAAAACAAAAGTAGTAGCCGATTTACTTTCCTAACTACCTACATCTTTTTTATCAAAATCATTTTATTATTAAGGTTCTTTTAGTACCTTAACGGGTAGTTAGTTATAATTTAACTGCGTGTTATAAATGTTACACAGCTCTGTAACGTTTATGACCCCGTTACGTTTCCTCTCCAACTACTTTTGCACCGAACAAAAAAACATAACTATGCAACTAAAACAAAGTTTCTTAATTGTATTTTTTCTTTTTAACATATTAATTATTAACGCACAGTCAGAAATAATTTCTCTTGATAATGTGTTGGAAAAAGTTGAAAAGAATAATTATACTATTAAAATTTCTAATGAAGATTACAATGTCGCCAAAGCAGATTTTAATCAGACAAACGCCATTTTCTTGCCAAATATTTCTATTTCCCATACAGCAATAACAACAACTAATCCACTTATGGCTTTTGGTTCAAAGTTGAACCAGGAAATATTGACCCAAGCGGATTTTAATCCGGCACTTTTAAATGATCCGGGCGATGTAAAAAATTTCGCCACTAAAATTGAGGTTCAGCAACCTATTTTTAATGCGGATGGATTG
Source organism: Lutibacter flavus (assembly GCA_945903795.1). GTDB lineage: Bacteria > Bacteroidota > Bacteroidia > Flavobacteriales > Flavobacteriaceae > Lutibacter > Lutibacter flavus_A. The sequence goes on from CAMDPE010000013.1 coordinate 7,596, forward strand.
TTTATGCGCAAGGCGGCAAAAGCAAAAATGAATGCGGTAGAATTGCAGTTTGAAAGAACAAAAGATTATATAAGACTAGAAGTGACGAAAGCTTATATGCAATTGCAAGTTGCGTATAAAGCTGTGGAAGTTTTAGAAAAAGCAAAAGAAGCTGCATTGGAAAACAAAAATATAGCGGACAATAATTTTAAGCAAGGGTATATGCAAAAAGCTGATATTTTATCGGTGGAAGTTCATTTAACTGAAGTTGAAAATCAATTATTGAGTGCGAAAAGCGGTGTGCAAAATGCCTCGGATAACATTCGATTTTTAATGGGCGAACAAAATGAGATGTTATTAAAACCCTCTTCAGAACTTAAAGCGGAACTGGATATAGCCATTTATAATGAAAACCTTTCAGTAAACCGTGCTGATATTGATGCAATGCAACAAAGCGCCGAAGCATACAGCAATATGCATAAAGCAAATAAAATGAGCTACTTGCCAAGCTTAAACGCTTTTGGAAGTTACGAAATGTACGACAATCAACTATTTGGTACGGATGCCAAAGGTTATTTGGTTGGAGCCCAATTGTCGTGGAATGTGTTCGACGGATATAAACGCATCGGTAAAATTCAAAAAAGCAAGGCAGAACTTGACAAGGCTGAAATTGGATTGGAACAATATAAAAATCAATCCAATTTAGATTATAATATGGCAAAACGCCAGCTTAAAGATGCCGAAAACAAGCTGATTCTCACAAATTTGGCTTCAGAACAATCAAAAGAAGCTTTGAGAATAAGAACTAACAGGTTTGAACAAGGCTTGGAAAAAACTTCCGATTTGTTGATTTCTGAAACGCAATATATGCAAAAACAGCTTGAATACTTACAAACAGTTTTTAATTACAATTTCACAAAAGCTTATGTGGCATTTTTAACAAAATAAGTTAGAAAACCATAAAAAATATAACAAACCATTCATAAAATTTAGAAATCAATGAAAAAATTCATAACAATATTCGCAATGGCAACCTTAATTATAGTTTCAAGTTGCGGCAAAGACAAAGCAAAAATAGCAGATAAAACAACTGCTGTCCCAGTAAAAGTAAGTACTCCATCAGCCGAAAACGGTACATTTTTATCAGCCAGCGGTAAAATTGAAGCGGTTCAAAACGCCAACCTAAGCACCCGAATGATGGGTTATGTTACCGATACTTATGTAAATGTTGGGGATAAAGTTTCTAAAGGACAATTGTTGTTGCGCATTAACAGTGCTGATATTTCTGCCCAAAGCGCCCAAGTGAGCGCCTCAATAACAGAAGCCAGAGCCGCTTTTAAAAATGCCGAAAAAGATTACAATCGTTTTAAAATTTTATCCGAACAAAACAGTGTTTCCCAAAAAGAAATGGACAACATCACGGCCAATTATGAAATGGCAAAAGCACGACTTGAAGGAGCCAATCAAATGAAAAATCAGGTAAATGCACAACTTTCCTACTCCAATATTTCAGCGCCGTTTAGCGGTGTTGTAACAGGAAAATTCATCAACATAGGCGATATGGCAAATCCGGGAATGCCGTTAATCAGCATAGAAACGCCAGATAAATTTCAAGTAATTGCGATGGTTCCTGAATCAGAAATTACTAAAATTAAGGATGGCACAATCGCAAATATTTTGGTAAAATCGACCAATCAACTTTTAACGGGAACCGTAACTGAAGTGAGTTCTTCCGCTAAAAATACAGGCGGCCAGTATTTGGTAAAAGTTGTTTTAGACAAAACTGATGCGAAATTACTATCGGGCATGTATACTTCCGTTCAATTTCCTATTGAAAACACAAAAGAAACAAACCTCATTTTGGTGCCGGAAAGTGCCTTGATAAATCACGGACAGTTAACCGGAATTTACACGATAGGAAATGAAAATGTTGCTATTTTAAGATGGTTACGAACCGGAAAAACCTTTGGCGATAAGGTTGAAGTATTGTCGGGATTAGCCGCAGATGAACAGTTTATTGTTTCTGCCGACGGGAAGTTGTTTAATGGGGTGAAAGTAATCCCATCCCCGGCCCTTACCGAAGGGAAGGGAGTTGAATAAATGATTATTGAAAAAAATCAAAAGCTCCGGAGGAGCGAACTGATTTAGAAAAATAACATCAACAAGAATACCCGCGTGAGGGATTGAAGCGGTATCCTTTTGTGAAGGGCAGCGGAACAAAAGATATAGCAGAAAGCCCGGCCCGACCTTTTTGGGAGGGACACGCCCAAATAAGTAAACAGTATTGAGTCAAAGTTTATAGTCAAAGTAAAAAAATAAAGAAATTAATAATTCTCTTTTATTCCCCCTTCGGGGGTTAGGGGCAAAACCAAATAATAATGCAAGAAGGAATTTCAGGTAAAATAGCCAACATATTCATCAATTCTAAACTAACCATTTTGTTGATGGTGGCGTTGATGGTGATTGGCGTATACAGTTCATTTCTCATTCCTAGAGAGGAAGAGCCACAAATTATTGTCCCAATGGCCGATGTATTGGTTGGTTATCCTGGCGCAAGTCCAACTGAGGTAGAAAGCCGTGTGATAAAACCATTGGAAAAAATTATTTCGGATATCAAGGGCGTGCAACACGTGCACAGTATTGCGATGAACGGACAATCAATGATAATTGTGCAATTTTATGTGGGTGAAGACACAGAACGCTCTTATGTGAAATTATATGATGAATTGATGCGCCATCAGGGAATGTTTCCTCCAGGCGTAACGCAGCCATTGGTAAAAACCCGCTCTATTGACGATGTCCCTATGCTGGGGCTGACTTTTTGGAGTGATACCTATAACGATTTTCAAATTCGTCAAATAGCGGAAGAAGTGACTTCTGAAATTGAAAAAGTAAAAGATGTGTCCATCACCAAAGTGATTGGCGGCAGAAACCGACAGTTGAAAGTGGTGTTGGATAAAGATAAAATGGCCGAAAACGGCATTGATGCGCTTGGAATTATGCAAATGATTCAAGCCAACAACAGCAGTTCCCAATCGGGTAGTTTTTCTAAAAATGACCAGGAATATTTAATAACTACAGGTAAATTTCTAAGCTCATCAGATGATGTTGAAAATTTGGTGGTTGGCGTTTACAATAATTTACCAGTTTATTTAAAACAAGTTGCCACCATTCAAGATGGTCCGGAAACACCTAATAGCTACGTATCTTTTGGATATGGAAAAAACCACGAGAAATTTAGTGCGAATGTGGGAGAATACAACGCGGTAACGCTTTCTATAGCAAAAGTAAAAGGGGCTGACGCGATGAAAATTTCAGAAAAGATTTTGGAAAAAGTAGATCACCTAAAACAAACTATTATTCCTACTGACGTTCACGTAGAAATTACCCGAAATTATGGAGAAACTGCTTCGCATAAAGTGGGAGAATTGCTGCTTCACTTAGGAGTGGCCATTTTAGCAGTGACCATTTTGGTGATGCTGGCGATGGGCTGGCGTGGCGGATTGGTGGTGTTTTTCTCTGTACCATTAACATTTGCTTTAACCTTATTCAGTTATTATTTACTGGGTTATACTTTAAACAGAATTACCCTGTTTGCTTTGGTTTTTGTGGTGGGAATTGTGGTTGACGACAGTATTATTATTGCCGAAAATATGCACAGGCATTTTAAAATGAAGAGATTGCCATTTAAACAAGCAGCGATTTATGCCATTAATGAAGTTGGAAATCCGACGATTTTAGCCACTTTTACGGTAATCGCCGCTATTTTACCAATGGCATTTGTATCGGGAATGATGGGACCTTATATGAGCCCTATGCCTATTGGCGCTTCTATTGCAATGATCTTGTCACTTTTTGTCGCATTAACTGTTACGCCATATTTGGGCTATCATTTGTTGAGGGAAAAAGATTCTCAAGAACATAAAAAAGAGCAAGGACTGGAAACTGGTTTAATTTATAAAATCTATAAAAAAACTGAGCAGCCATTTTTAGACAGCAAAGGCAAACGTTGGGTGATGTTGGGAATTATAGGACTACTGTTGATAGGTTCCGTAACAATGTTCTTTACAAAATCTGTTGCCGTAAAAATGCTGCCTTTCGATAATAAAAATGAGTTTCAGGTAGTGATTGATATGCCGGAAGGAACGACTTTGGAAAGAACTGCCGCAGTGACCAAAGAAATTGCGCAATACATTTCAACAACACCTGAAGTTATTAATTATCAAAATTATATTGGCACCTCTGCCCCTATTACTTTTAACGGATTGGTGCGTCATTATGATATTCGAGGCGGCAGCAATATGGCAGATATTCAAGTGAATTTGTTGCTTAAAGAAGATCGAAAATTACAAAGTCACGATATCGCCAAAAAAGCGCGTCCGGAAATTATGAAAATTGCCAAGAAATATGGTGCCAACGTGAAATTGGTGGAAGTTCCGCCAGGACCTCCTGTATTGTCTACGTTGGTTGCCGAAGTTTACGGACCTAATTATGATGAGCAAATTAAAGTGGCAAATCAGCTTAAAGAAATTTTGAAAAACACAGATGATGTAGTGGATATTGACTGGATGGTGGAAGATGGGCAAACTGAATACCGACTTGAAATTGACAAAGAAAAAGCGATGCTTAACGGAATTGCGCCACAGCAAATTGTTGGAAATTTAACCTATCTTTTAAAAGAATATCCTATTTCCTATTTGTATGACGAAACTTCTTTTGATCAGGTTGATATTGTTTTATCGCTGAATGATGAAGATAAAACCAGTTTACAGGACATTCAGAACATTAAAATTAAAGGAAGTAACGGCAACGTAATACCTATTAGCGATTTGGTTCATGTAAAAAAGGATACTTTACAAAAAAGCATTTATAGAAAAGACCAAAAACGCGTAGTTTATGTCACAGCCGATATGGCTGGCGGCTTGGAAAGTCCGGTTTATGCTATTTTAGGAATGAAGGAAAAATTACAAAAAATTGAATTGCCAAAAGGCTACAAGTTAAATGAACTTTACTTGGAACAGCCTTCCGACGAAAGTAATTTTGCAGTGAAATGGGATGGAGAATGGCAAATTACCTTAGAAGTTTTCCGTGATTTAGGAACGGCCTTTTTAATTGTGATTGTCATTATTTATATGCTGATTGTGGGTTGGTTCCAAAACTTTAAAACGCCTTTGGTAATGATGGTAGCCATACCGCTTTCATTAATTGGCATTGTTTTAGGACACTGGCTTTTGGGTGCTTTCTTTACCGCAACATCATTTATTGGAATGATTGCATTGGCGGGCGTAATGGTTCGGAATTCGGTATTGCTGATTGACTTTATTGAAATTCGTTTAAATGACGGAATTCCTTTAAAACAAGCTATTATTGATGCCGGCGCAGTAAGAACAACGCCAATTTTATTAACAACCGGAGCTGTGGTTATTGGTGCTTCCATTATTTTATTCGACCCTATTTTTCAAGGATTGGCAATTTCATTGGTTGCCGGTGCCATAGTATCAACCATATTAACGCTTGTGGTGGTTCCCTTAATATATTATATGGTTGAAAAAAAGAAATGGGAAAACAATTCAAACAACAACGATAATATAAAACCAACAGAATAATGAAATTATTAGTCATCACAGCCGTTCAGGAGTATTCGAAAGACATAAAAGCGATCTTAAAAAAATCGGAGATTAGTACCTATTCTTATAAAGATGTTACTGGATTTAGGGATTTATCTGAAGAATCATTGGAAAATAATTGGTTTGCCGGCGAAATGCACGAAAGTCAATCTGTCATCTTTTACGCTTTTGTGGAAAAGGAAAATTCCGACCAATTATTTAATCGTGTAAAAGAATTTAACGACCTACAAAAAACAATGTCTAAAGTACACGTAGTTGTTTTAAATATTGAGAAATCGAATTAAGTTCGAAAATTTTAAGTTGTTCAAATAATATTCTAATTTCAAATCAAACACTCATTCCTTCGGAAAGTGTTGGAGATAGGATAAAATCGCAAATACCAATTTATAAAACTAAATTAATTAAAAATAAACAAAAATGAAAAACAGAATTGTAAGAGCCTTTGCTGGCACTTTTATATTAATTAGCTTGTTGCTGGCTATAAAATTGAACATAAACTGGTTGTGGGTTACCGCCTTTGTCGGTGCCAATTTATTGCAATCTTCCATTACCAAATGGTGCTTATTGGAAGTGATTTTAGGAAAATTAGGCGTGAAGAATTAATTTTAATTTTGTAGTTTAGCCAACTAAACGAATCAAAATTAAAAAACTTTTAAAAAATATAATTTCTTTTGTATTGATTACAACTGTGCTGCTGCCCTTTGCAGTGCAGTTGAATCATTCTTTTGAAGAGCATCAATTTTCTTTTTGCAAGGCCGAAAACAGCATTCATTTTGATTCACACAAAATAGACTGTTCAGTTTTTCATTTTAAAATAAATATATCTAAAATTGACTTTTCTTCAGAAATTCAATTTACTGAAATTTTAAAAAATGAAGAAAAAACAGTTTCTAATGAGACGAAAACTTCTTCTGTTAAATTTCATTATAAATCTTCCCGAGCACCACCTTTTTTATTGACGTAGAAACTGAATTACAATTTTAATCAATAAAAATTTACAAATGAAATTATATACATTCATCCTATTTTCTATAGGATTATCCTTATTTGCACATTCGCAAAACAAACTATCCGGCAAAATTACAAACAGCCAAAATGAACCATTGTTAGGCGTTACGGTTTATATTGAAGAACTTCAAAAAGGAACTTCAACAAATGAAAACGGCGATTATGAATTGCTCAATTTACCTAACAACAACATTAAAATTACCATTGCGTTCATCGGTTTTAAAACTCAGGCTAAAACTTTTGCGCTCATAAATAAAGAAACCATTCTAAATTTCACGTTGGAAGAAGCTGTTTTTAATATGGATGAAGTTATTGTTTCCACAGTTTTCAACAAATTACAATCGCAAAATGTAATGAAGGTGGAACACGAAAGCATTAAAACAATGCAACGAAAAGGAACGGCAACGTTGATTGAAGGACTTACAACCATTCCTGGTGTTTCACAAGTTTCTACCGGAACTTCTATTGGAAAACCTGTGATTCGTGGATTAAGCGGGAATCGTGTTTTGGTTTATTCACAAGGCGTACGAGTTGAAAATCAACAATTTGGTGACGAACATGGATTGGGTTTAAACGATTCAGGCATTGAAAGCGTTGAAGTGATCAAAGGTCCGGCTTCTTTGCTTTATGGTTCCGATGCGTTGGGTGGCGTTTTATATTTTATTCCGGAAAAATTTGCTGAGGCAAACACCTTTGTTGCCAATTTTGATCAGAAATTCTTCTCAAATACCTTGGGAAGCAATTCTTCTGTTGGATTAAAAACTTCTTCTGAAAACTGGAAATTTTTAACAAGAGGAAGTTACAATACACATTCCGATTATAAGATTGCAGGTGGAGATCGCGTAACAAACACCCGTTACAACGAAACCGATTTTAAAACAGGAATTGGCTATAGCGATTCAAAAATTTCCAGTGTTTTTAGATACAATTATAATAAATTGGATTTAGGAATGCCTGAAGATGGCGTTGCCGAACAAACCTCAAGCAAAGAAACTGCATATCCTAAACAAGGAGTTTTTAATCATTTATTAAGTTTTAACAACATTTTATTTTTCTCAAAATCAAAATTAAATGTTGATTTGAGTTATCTTTCTAACGACAGAAGCGAATTTGAAGACAGCAATATTGCTGTTTTACATATGAAACTTAATACGTTTAATTACGACGCAAAATACTATTTGCCAAAATCAGGTAAATTTGAAGCCATTGTCGGTATTCAGGGAATGCATCAAATCAACAAAAATTCTGGGGAAGAATATTTAATTCCAGATGCTATCACTAATGATGTAGGGTTTTTTGGAACCGGTAATTATGAGTGGAAATCGAATGTAATTTTAGCTGGTTTGCGTTTTGACAACAGAACCATTGCTGCAGAAGCATACGGAATTATTGGGGAAGAAGGTTCTTTTGTTCCTCTTGATAAATCGTACAATAGTTTTAATGCTTCTTTGGGTTATAAAACCAATTTAGCGGATAATGTAATTGCTCGTTTAAATGTTGCTACCGGATTTAGAGCACCTAATTTGGCGGAACTAACTTCTAACGGTGTTCATGAAGGAACCAACAGATATGAAATAGGAAACAGCAATTTAAAAACAGAACAAAATATTCAAACTGATTTGAATTTGGAATTCAACACCAATCACTTTGAATTCTTTGCGAATGGTTTTTACAACCACATTAACAATTATATTTATACTTCCCCATCAGGTGAAATACTTGAAAATAATGATGTTTTTAACTATATTCAAAACAATGCAAAATTATACGGTGGTGAAATTGGCATACATTTTCATCCACATCCGATAGATTGGCTGCATATTGAAAGTAGTTTTGAAACAGTAACGGGTGAAAAACAAAATGGTGATTATTTGCCGTTAATTCCTGCCAATAATTGGAACAATACCATTAGAACAGAATTTAACATTAAAAACTGGCTGACTGACGGATTTACCTCTTTAAATGTTTCCAGCACTTTCAATCAAGCAAATGTAAGTGGATTTGAAACTGCTTCCAATGGTTATTCATTAGTAAATATTGGTTTTGGCGGAACTGTAAAATTTGGAAAAACGATTTTCGATATCAATTTAAACGGCAATAATTTATTTGATAAAAATTACATTGCGCACCTATCACGTTTAAAAGCAGATGGTATTCAAAATATTGGAAGAAATATTATAATGGGCATAAAATTTAATTTATAACCAATTCAAAACAAGCATTTAAAAGCCTTTTTAAAATTTAAAAAGGCTTTTTTATCTGTAAAACGGAACAACAATCTTTTTAAATTAATTAATTTAAAGTTGTTTTTTAAGCTAAATTTTTTACATTATTAAATAATTAATTATTAATTATTTGTTTTATTACATAATTCACAAAAATTAAATCATAGTAAAATAACTTCCTTTCGCATTTTAATTCAAGATATTTATCTTTTTCATTACCAATCTTTAAACAACTATTAATAAACTTTGAATTAAATATAAATCGTTTTAAACATTTAAAAATCAGGCGTTAAAACTTATTTTATTCGTAACTTTAAGTTCAGAAACTGTAAATTCTTTCCAAATGAACAGAACAGGTCTTTTAAATAAGCTTTGGGAGTTTCAAAATAAGTTTGGTTATATTTCAGAAAATGCCATTGCACAAATTGCCCAAAAATTAAACGTTTCAAAAATAGAAATTGAAGGCATTGTCTCTTTTTACCATTTCTTACACAGAAAACCCACCGGAAAATACATCATTTATTTAAACAACAGCATTGTCTCAGAGTTTAAAGGCTTCGAACAAATAAAAGCTGCTTTTGAAAAAGAAACCGGCTGCACTTTTGGCTGTTATGATGAAAATCAGCTTTTTACGTTATTCGAAACTTCCTGTATAGGATTGAGCGACCAGGAACCTGCGGCATTGATTAACTTTTTTCCGTTTACCAATTTAACGCCCGAAAAAGTAAAGACCATCATTCAGCAATTGAAAAACGGCAATTCTTTGCGTTTTATTTCAAGCAATCCCACAAGTAAAATTCAGTATATTCCTGCGGATAATAAAACCGTTTTTTATAGAAAATATGAAATGGGGACTGCCCTGAAAAAATTAAAAAACCATACGCCCGATGATATTTTAAACATCATTTCCGTTGCCAATCTCGAAGGTCGTGGCGGTGCTTTTTTCCCAACTGCCAAAAAATGGAAAAGCTGCAAGGAAATGGAATCTTCAAAAAAATACATTATCTGTAACGCCGATGAGGGCGAACCCGGAACTTTTAAGGACAAATCGCTGTTAAACAACCTTCCCGGATTAATGATTGAAGGAATGATTATTTCGGCTTATATTTCTGGCGCGGCATACGGTTTTATATATTTGCGGGCCGAATACAGCTATCTGCTTGAGAAAATTGAAAATACCTTGCGCGAATTTCAAGCCAATAACCTTTTGGGCAACGACATCCTTGGCATCCCAAAATTTAATTTCAACATACAAGTCCAGCTTGGTGCCGGCGCTTATGTTTGCGGCGAAGAATCTGCATTAATTGAATCTTTGGAAGGAAATCGCGGTGAGGCGAGAATCAAGAAACATTTCCCAACAGAATATGGCTATTTGGGCCATTCGACCATCGTAAACAATGTGGAAACTTTTGCCATGGCGGCAAGAATTATAGAATTGGGCACTAATTTTATTTCAACCATTGGCACTCCAGAAAGCAAAGGAACAAAAGTGTTGAGTATTTCTGGCGATGTGGCAAAACCAGGAATATATGAAATTGAATGGGGAATGACCGTAAAAGAAATACTGCACCTTTGCCAGGCCACCTCACCTCATTTTGTCCAAATTAGCGGTCCGTCGGGAATTTGCATCAACGAAATAGAATTTGACCGAAAAATTTGTAAGGAAGATTTAATCTGTGCCGGATCTATTATGGTTTTTAACAATTTTAGAAGTATCACAAAAATATTGGAAAACTACACCAAATTTTTCAAAGAAGAATCTTGCGGAATTTGTACGCCGTGCCGGGCAGGAAACCAGATTTTACACGAAAAAATTAAAAAAATCAAAAAGGGCATTTGTACCGCACAGGATTTAGAAGAAATAAAAGAATGGGGCCAAATCATGAAATTAACAAGCAGGTGCGGATTGGGACAATTTTCGGCAAATACTTTGGTGATGGCACTTGATAAATTTGAAGGATATTTCAATCAAAAAATCATAAAAGCCAATGAAAGTTTAAATGTGGAATTTGATATGGAAGCCGCGGTTTGTAATTATGATTCTTTGATAAAAGATACGCAATAATATTAAAAGCCTACCGGCAGGCAGGTTGAAAGGTTAATGGTTATTTGTTATAAACAGAATTACCTATGAAAAACATTTCATTTAAAATAGACGGAAGAATTTGTACTGCGGAAAAAGGATTAAATTTAATAGAAGCCGCAAAACAAAACGGTATTTTTATTCCAACATTGTGCCATTTTAAACACTTAAATCCGCTGGGAACCTGCAGGGTTTGCACCGTGAAATTAAACGGAAAAGCTGTTGCGGGTTGCACCATTCATGTGGCGGATGGGATGGATATAGAAGTAAATACGCCTGAATTGCTGGATACTCGAAAAGCCATTTTGGAAATGATGTTTGTTGAAGGAAACCACTTCTGCCCTTCCTGTGAAAAAAGTGGGGATTGTTCAATGCAAAATTTAGGGTATGAAACCGGAATCAAATATACCCGATTTCCGCATTTATTTATAGACAGAATTACAGATGCACGTCCGGAGCGCATTGTGGTAAACCAAAACAGGTGCATTAAATGCAAACGATGCATTGAAGAAGTCAAAACTTTTGACGGCTACAACGTATTTTGTTCCATCAACAAAGGAAATAAAACCATGGTTGCCATTGATTATGAACAGGAGGCAAAATTATCCGAATTGCAAGCAGTTCATGCGATGCAAATTTGTCCGACCGGTTCCATATTGGTCAAAGGAAAATCGTTTAGCAAACCGTTTGGAGACAGGCAATTTGACGTGGTTACTGAAGAAAAAACGCTGCCTTTAAGTGCCCTTAAAAAAAGCAGAATAACCAACAAAAAGAAAATTGTAGCGACCACTTCACTCTCCGGCTGTTTTGGATGCCATATGTCTATGCTCGACATAGATTTAGGCATTCTCGATTTATTTGAAGTTGTTGAATTTAACAAATCCCCAATAACCGATATTAAAAATTTCAGCAAACATTGTGATATCGGACTTATTGAAGGCGGATGCTGCAACACCCATAATATTGAAGTACTGCGCGAATTTAGGAAAAATTGCGATATTTTAATTTCTGTTGGAGAATGTGCCATTTGGGGTGGATTGCCGGCAATGAGAAATACTTTTCCTTTGGAAGAATGTTTAAAAGAGTCTTATCTGGATTCAATGACGAGTGAAGAAAATGAAACGATAATTCCTAATCATGAAGAGATTCCAAAAATTTTAAACAAGGTGTATCCCAATCACGAAATCGTAAAAATAGACCATCACATTCCTGGATGTCCTCCAGATGCGAACCATATTTGGAATGTAGTCAAAAATATTTTGTTCCAAGAGGAATTTTCCATTGCACATCCCAAATATAAATATGATTAAATAACAAAGCGATTCATGGAAACAAGAAAAATAATTATTGATCCAATCACACGAGTTGAAGGCCACGGAAAAGTTACCATAAGACTTGACGAAAACGGAATCGTGAGCGATGCATTTTTGCACATTGTGGAATTTAGGGGGTTTGAAAAATTTATTCAGGGACATCCCTATTGGGAAGCACCCGTATTGGTGCAGCGGCTTTGCGGCATTTGTCCGGTAAGCCACCATTTGGCAGCGGCAAAAGCCATTGACCAATTGGTTGGGATTGATCCCGAAGATTTATCGCCAACGGCCACAAAACTGCGGAAATTGTTGCATTTCGGGCAAGTTTTTCAGTCGCACGCTTTACACTTTTTCTATTTGGCTTCTCCAGATCTTTTATTTGGAATTGACGCCCCTGCGGAAAAAAGGAATGTAGTTGCCGTTGCTACAGAAAACAGGGAACTTGCAAAAAAGGGCATTTTGATGCGTAAATTTGGGCAAGAGATCATTAAAGCCCTGGCAGGTAAAAAAATTCATGGAATTTTAGCCGTTCCCGGTGGCGTACACAAAACATTTAAAGCTGAAGAACGCGCTTATTTTTTGGACGGCAGGCTTATTCCAAACGTTGACACCATGATTGCCTGGTCAATAGAAATGGTCGATTTTATAAAAACCTATTACCTTGAAAATGCAAGCTGGATTGACGATTTCGCGGCATTTCCTTCCAATCATTTGAGCTTGGTTCGCAAAGAAACCGGCGCTTTTGAATTGTATGACGGTCGTTTAAGGTCTGTTGATTTTGAGGGAAATGAATTGTTAAATATTGCAGATGTTGACTATCGTGACCACTTTAAAGAAGCCGTTGAACCTTGGTCCTATTTGAAATTTCCTTATATGACCAAATACGGAAGGGAAAACGGATGGAACCGTGTCGGACCCTTGGCCCGATTAAATACCTGCGCTTATATGGGAACACCGCTGGCCGAAAAGGAACGACAAATTTTTAAGGAATACACGCAAAACAAACCCAATAATATGACTATGCATACCCATTGGGCACGATTGATTGAATTGCTGTACAGTGCTGAAGTGATGAAAGAATTTTTGTTGGATGATTCGTTAATGAACAATGATTTGGTTCGCAAAGGCACGCCAAGACAAAAAGGAATTGGCATTATTGAAGCGCCAAGAGGCACGCTTATTCACGAATACCATACAGATGAAAAAGGCTTGATTACCAAATGCAATTTAATTGTATCCACGACGCACAACAATGAAGCTATGAACCTAGGAGTAAGAGTGGTGGCGAAAAGTGTCTTAAACAACAAACCCGAAATTACTGAGCCAATGCTGAACCAGATTGAAATAGCGATTAGGGCTAACGACCCGTGTTTGAGCTGTGCCACGCATGCTTTGGGTGAAATGCCATTAATTGTGCAACTGGAAGATGCTTACGGAAATATCATCGATGAAAAAATTAGATAACACACTTGTCATTGGGATTGGAAATAACATGCGCCAGGATGATGGCTTAGGCTGGAATTTTTTAGAGCTATTGGAAACTGAAGGATTTAATGCGGATAATTTATTGCAAAAATACCAATTGATGGTGGAAGATTCGGATTTAATTTCAGACTATAAAACGGTTATTTTTATTGATGCCTGTAAATCGGAATTAAAAGGCGGGTTTTCATTTGAGCGCATTTATCCTGCGGAAGAAGTTTCTTTTTCAACCCACTCGGTTCCGCCAAACCAGATTTTGAATCTTTGCAAAACAATTTATGCTAAAAATCCAAAAGCCTATTTGATGAAAATTCAAGGATATAACTGGGATATTGGCATCGGACTGTCAAAACCGGCAAAAACAAATTTGACTAATGCCTCTAATTATTTTATAGAAAATTTTCTTACGCTAGTGCGACCGTAACGCTAGCGCCAGCTGAGGATATTCAATAGCTAAAAAATCGTAATTCACAAATCGTAATTCGTAATTCGATTTGCGTTAGGGATTGAACGGCTTGTTTGAGCGCTTTTTTAGTTGTTTTTCGCAACTAAAAAATGCGAGCAGTGAAAGCCCGACCCTTGCGGTAACGCCCAAAAAACGGAAAGAAATTTTATTTGGCAAAATGCAGCTAATTTAAAATCAATCTAACCTTTTAATTTTAGGTTGTTTTGTTTTTATACTTAAATTAGCTCGACCAAAATTTAAAACATGATTGAAAAAACTTCCCAAAGCCCAAACTCCGCTGACATCACCAACCCAATGAAGCGAATTATTGTTGGCATACAATTTTTATTTGTTGCCTTTGGCGCAACGGTGCTGGTTCCTTTATTGATAGACATTGACCCGTCGGTTGCCCTATTTACCGCCGGTGTTGGAACGCTTATTTTTCATTTGATCACCAAAGGAAAAGTGCCTATTTTTTTAGGAAGCAGTTTCGCTTTTATTGCGCCTATAATTGCGGCAACTAAATTATATGGCTATCCTGGAACAATGGGAGGTGTTATTGCTGTTGGTTTGGTTTATGGCGCGGTGTCTTTTATTGTTAAAATGTGGGGATTAAAAGTGATTGAAAAAATATTTCCTGCCGTTGTGATTGGACCTGTTATTATGATTATTGGGTTGTCGTTGGCTTCTGTGGGCGTTGATATGGCAAAATCGAATTGGTTCATTGCATTTTCAGCTTTAATTACCGCCATTGTGGTTGTTATTTACACAAAAGGATTGATAAAATTGATTCCGATTTTTATTGGGATTATTGTTGGCTATATCATCTCAATTTTTGCTGGATTGGTTGATTTTACTTCGGTAAGTGAAGCTGCCTGGTTTGCACTTCCTGAATTTACTGCTCCAGAATTCAATTGGGGCGCTATTTTATATATGCTTCCTGTTGCCATTGCGCCAATTATTGAACATGTTGGCGACATTTATGCCATTGGCGGCGTTGCGGAAAAAGAATTTGTGAAAGAACCCGGATTGCACAGAACCTTGCTGGGAGATGGAATTGCCACTGCCTTTGCAGGTTTAATGGGCGGCCCGCCAAACACCACTTATTCTGAAGTTACCGGAGCGGTGGCTTTAACAAAAATTACCGATCCGAGAGTTTTACGAATTGCGGCAGTTACCGCTATCGTATTTTCATTGGTTGGCAAAATAAGCGCGGTGTTAAAAACAATTCCGCCTGCAGTATTAGGTGGTATTATGCTGTTGCTTTTCGGAATGATTGCCAGCATTGGAATCAAAACCTTAATTGATGCAAAAACCGATTTTACCATCACAAGAAATCAGGTCATTGTTTCCGTTATTTTAACCATTGGCATCGGAGGCGCCCAAATGAGTTATGGAAACTTCTCTTTGGCAGGAATAGGATTGGCATCGGTTATTGGCGTTATTTTAAACTTGATTTTGCCAAAATCTTCTGTCGTTGTTAAAGAAAGTCTTAAATAAACAACTCACTTTTCATCTATAAAAAAAGCCTTTCTGAAAATTCAGAAAGGCTTTTTTTAATGGTTTATTTTACATTTTTATCAGACATAAAATTTAATCAAGAACAAAATTGCAATCACGTACATGACCGGTTTTATTTCTTTATACCTGCCTGTAAGCAGTTTTAAAAACACATAAGAAAGCATTCCAAACACGATGCCTTCTGCGATACTGTAAGTTAAAGGCATCATAATGATGGTGAAAAAGGCCGGAATGGATTCCGTAAAATCATCCAAATCAATATTCATTATTGGAGAAATCATAAATAAACCGACTATTATTAAGGCCGGAGCCGTGGCAGCCGCCGGAATGATCATAAATACGGGCGCAAAAAACAGCGCCAACGTAAACATTCCTGCAACGGTTAAAGCGGTCATTCCTGTTTTTCCACCTTCGGCAACTCCTGCGGCACTTTCCACATAAGTTGTTACGGTTGAAGTTCCCAAGATAGCTCCAACAGTAGTTCCTACAGCATCGGCAAACAAAGCTTGTTTTACTCTTGGAACATTTCCGTCTTTATCTAACATTCCTGCTTTGGAAGATACGCCAACCAATGTTCCCACGGTATCAAACATATCCACAAATAAAAATGTAAATAAGACAATTAACATATCAAAAGTAAACACTTGAGAAAAATCAAACTTAAAGAAAATTGGCTCAATTGAAGGCGGCAAACTCATCACCGTAAAGCTTTCCGGAATTAAGGTTACGCCAACAAATAACCCGATTATGGTGGAAGCCAATATTCCGATTAAAATGGCGCCTTTCACTTTTTTAGCAAATAATACGCCTATAATTAATACGCCGGCCAAACCGACCAATACCGTAGGATTTTTCATATCTCCCAATCCAACCAAGGTTGCCGGATTGTCAACAATTAATCCTGTGCCTTTTAAACCGATAAAAGCAATGAACAAACCGATGCCCACAGAAACTGCGTGCTTAAGGTTTAACGGAATAGAGTTCACTATTAATTCCCGAATGTTAAATGCCGTTAAAAGGATAAAAATGACACCTTCCAGAAAAACGGCCGTTAAGGCAAACTGCCAGGAATAACCCATTCCCAATACCACCGTAAAAGCAAAAAATGCATTTAAGCCCATACCCGGAGCCAATGCAAACGGCAATTTGGCGACCAACGCCATCACTAAGGTGGCAATGATAGTAGATACCGCGGTTGCGGTAAATACGGCATCTTTATCCATTCCTGCAGCACTTAAAATACTTGGATTTACGGCTAAAATGTAAACCATGGTCATAAAAGTGGTAATTCCCGCAATAATCTCCGTTTTTAACGTCGAATTATTTTCTGTTATTTTAAAAAACTTGTCTAACATAATCTGCTATTTTTTATTAGATATTCCATTTTATGGCCAATGTTGGCCTAACCTTAAATTCGTTTACATAGGCGAAATTGTTAGACAACTCAACCTCACCTCCTACTGAAAAACTTTTATTTAAATGAAACCACAATTGCGGTTCGGATAAAAATACTGTTTTGTCAGTAAGTCCGTTTTCAGACCATAAATCAGCAAAACCAGAAAAGGTAAGTTTATTTTCAATCAAATTTACATACCAGGTTCCTGTAATTTGGTAGTTGGCTTCACCGGCATTTTTAAATGATTTGTAACCTGCATAGGTTGAAAATCCCATTTTTGCATTTCCTTTTGAATAATTGGCGCCAAAAATCCAAGCATCATTAATGGTAAAACCGCCCATTCCTTCGGGTGTTTTAAAAGTTCCCAATCCGCCATTGTATTCAACGTGTAATCCAACAGGCATTTTTTCTGTCTTTAACACACGCGCAATTTCAAAATAGCCTCCGCTTATGCCAGAACTCGCATTGTAATCGAAATCGACAAACGTAAAAGTATTCCCATATTTATCAGCCTTAAAAAGCTCAAAAGTGGTTGTAAAATGGCCTCTTTCAAAATCTCTGTGCAATTGAAAGTTTTGCGCACTCACAGTAATTGCGATAAAAAAAGTGATGATGGTGATAATTTTTTTCATGGTTTTCAAAATTCTAAATTAATTTTAAAAATACCACAAAAATGAGCGCACCGAAGTGTTCCTTAAATTCAATTATTAACAGGTAATTAACTATTTATAATTGGTATAAATAATCTTGTAAGATAAAAGAAAAGAGGCCGCTTTGCTCAAAGAAAATAGAGAAGAGACTTTTTCTGATGTAAAATTATTATGTAATTTAAAATTAAGTTGAATTCAATTTAAAACAACGCTCACAATTTCATCAGCAATGGCCAAACACGAAGTTGCTGCCGGTGAAGGTGCATTTAAAACATGAATATTGCCGCTGTGTTTCATAATTTTAAAATCGTCGATCATATTTCCGTCAAAATCAATTGCCTGCGCCCTAACGCCAGCTCTTGCAGGTTGCACATCATTTACCGTAATTGTTGGCATTATTTTTTGCAATGCACGAACAAACAAGCGTTTTGAAAATGCGCGTTTGTATTCATCGATTCCTTTTCGCCAATGTTTTCCAAACAATTTCCAGGTTCCTTTAAAAGTTAACGCTTCAAAAGTATCTCTGAAGCTAAAACTTGTCCGGTTATAACCTTCCCTTTTGAAAGTAAAAACAGCATTCGGGCCGCATTCAATGCCGCCGTGAATCATTCGCGTAAAATGCACGCCCAGAAACGGAAATTTCGGATCGGGAACAGGATATACTAAATTGTTGATTTTATGCGCAGCTTCTGGCTTCAATTCGAAATAATCGCCCCTGAAACCCACAATATGCAAATCGAGTTTCAGCGCATCTTTTGCGGCGATTCTGTCTGATTGCAATCCGGTGCAAAAAATAACTTTATCGGCCATAAAGTTTCCCTGTGTTGTTTTTAAGGTGGTGGAATCAGTTTCAGCAATAACTTCTATTACTTCGCAGGATTTTAGTAATTTGCTTTCGGCGTTGATGGTTGAAATTTGATCAACAAAGGCTTTACAAACCGACACATAATCGATAATGCCGGCAGTTGGCACCCAAATTCCTTTAATTCCTTCAATAAAAGGTTCTTTTTGTTTTATTTCTTCGGAAGTCAAATAACAGATTCCTGGCGTTTCATTTTGAATTCCTCTGTTATAAATATCATCTAAAACCGGCAATTCACTTTCTGAAGCCGCCACAATTACTTTTCCGCAAACGTCGTGTTTGATGTTATTGTCTATAGCAAATTTTATCAGTTGGGCACTGCCAATTTTACAATTTTTTGCTTTATATGAACCTGGTTTGTAGTAAATTCCGGAATGCATAACACCCGAATTACGTCCGGTTTGGTGCAACCCTATTTCGGGCTCTTTTTCTAATATAAGTATGGATTTATCAGGAAATTTTAATTGCAATTTATAGGCTGTCGCGAGTCCGACAATGCCAGCGCCAACAACAATAAAATCAAATTTATTGGACATATTTTGTTTTTCCCACAAAGTTCAGCAAAACAAAGGATATTATAAAGAAAACCGCCAAAAACAATACACTCATTTGCATAGAACCCGTTAAGGAAATTAACAAACCAAAAACAATCATACCAAATACAATGGCAAGTTTTTCAGTAACATCATAAAAGCTAAAATAGGTTGCATGGTCTTTTGTTTCGGGCAACAATTTAGAATAGGTTGAACGCGACAAAGATTGAATGGCGCCCATCACCAACCCTATAAGTCCACCCAAACCATAAAAATAATAGGAAACATTTGGCTGTGATTTATCTAATAAAAAGGCGACACCGCAAACAAGTGCCCAAATACTGATTGTGATTTTTAAGGCCGATATATTGCCGATTCGGGCTGAAATTCTTGAAAATAAATAGGCGCCAAAAATAGCTACAATTTGTACCAACAAAATAACCGCAATTAAATCCATTGTTGGCAAGCCCAGTTCTTTGCTGCCAAATATGCCAGCCATTAAAATAATGGTTTGTACACCCACGCTAAACATAAAAAAAGATAACAAAAAGAATTTAAGCTCAGAATGCTGTTTCATTTCATCATAAACCACTTTTAATTCCCGCAGTCCTTTCCATATAAAATCTTTTTGGGGTTTTCTGTCGTAAACATTATTCGGCAAATAGTTATAAGTGATTTGGGCAAATCCCAACCACCAAATCCCAACCAACAAAAAAGTTAAACGTGAGGCCGCAGCTGCATTTGGCAATCCGAAAATTTCCGGCTTGTTGACCATCACCAAGCTAAACAAAAGTAATAATACAGAGCCTGTATACCCAAACATAAAACCTTTGGCGCTCACTTTATCCTGCTGTTCTGGATGCGCAATTTCTGGTAAATAGGCATTGTAAAAAACGATGCTTCCCCAAAATCCTATGCTGGCGAAAACGGTAAAAACCAGACCAACCCAAAGTGTTTTTTCTCCTTCAAAAAAATACAAACTCATCACAGAAAATGATCCAAGAAAACAAAAGAATTTTAAAAATTTTAATTTATTTCCTGTATAATCTGCAATTCCCGATAATATTGGCGACATAAATGCAACAACCAAAAAAGAGAATGCAAGGGTATAATCGTATAAGGTTGTGGAATTCCACTGAGTTCCTAAAAAATATATTTTTTCTTCAGCTGAGGCAAAAGATTCTGTTAAACTACTGTAATATATAGGGAAAACAGCAGTTGCAATCACCAATGAGTACGCTGAATTTGCCCAATCGTAAAAGGCCCAGGCATTGATGAGTTTCTTATCTCCTTTTTTTAACATAATAACCTAAATAAAAAAACCGTTCTAAAAATTCAGAACGGTCGACAATATACTATATTTATTTTTTTAATCTAACATAAAACTGTTTTAACTATTGGGCATTGTATTTTTTTGCCTCAGTGATTGCAGTTGGTAGATAATCCTTTAAATTTTTTATTCTTGTTTCATTAGACGGGTGCGTACTTAAAAATTCTGGGGGCGCCCCTCCAGTTGACATTTGACTCATACGAATCCAGACATTGATTGCTTCTTGCGGATTGTATCCTGCCATCGTCATAAATACCAATCCCAATTTATCAGCTTCCGTTTCGTGCGTTCTGCTAAAAGGTAACGCTATTCCGTACTGAGCTCCCAAACCAAAAGCTGAATTCCATATTTGTTTAGTTTTAGGATCTTTATTTGCAGTTCCTAAGGCAACTGCAGCACCTCCTAATTCCAATAAAGTGCCTGTAGACATTCTTTCTTGTCCGTGTTTAGCAAATGCGTGAGCTACTTCATGACCCATCACTGCGGCAATACCATCCCTGTTTTGGGTAATAGGTAAAATTCCAGTATAAAAAACCACTTTTCCACCAGGCATACACCAAGCATTCACAGCTTTATCTTCAATTAAATTAAACTCCCAACGATAGGCATTTGCTTCAGAAACCATACCATTTGCGCGCATAAATTTGTCAACGGCTTGAGAAATGTTTTTTCCGACAGTTTGAATCTCATTGGTCATTTTCGCATCGTTGGAAAGTTTATTTTCTTTTAAAAAACCCTCATATTGCGCAAAACTTGCGGGCAGTATTTCAGCATCGCTCACTAAATTAAGACGTTGTCGGCCAGTAATTGGAACAGTGCTACAACTTAGCATAAATAACACAAGTAATGTTAGGGAAATAAATTTTTTCATTTTTATAAGTTTTTTAGTTAAAACATCCATTATACATAAAATTACAAACTCTAC
>CAMDPE010000014.1 GCA_945903795.1 Lutibacter flavus
CCATTTGCGGTTAGATGGGTAGATATTAAATCGACAAATAATACTTCTGCTTTTGTTGCTTGGGTGGTGAACCTTTTATGTGGGCGAATACCGCCTTTTGGTGTCATAAACGGAGGGTTTGCCAATACCACGTCATAAGTGTCCGCCCATCTATCCTCACTTGTTAAACTGTCATATTCGTAAATATGTGGGTCTTGAAATCCGTGTAAATACATGTTGGCTAACGCCAATTTCACCATCATCGGGTCTATATCTAAACCAATAAGGTTTTGGGCTATTCTTTTTTTGTCATCAGGGGAAAGTAAGTCTCCTGAATTTTTTTTGGTATTTTGTTTTAAAATGTGCTTATAAGCAGCAATTACAAAACCCGCTGTGCCACATGCGGGGTCGCAAATCACATCTTCTTTTTGAGGGTTCACACATGCAGCAATAAAGTCAATAATGTGTCTAGGCGTTCTAAATTGCCCTGCATCTCCTTGTGTTCCTAGTATGCTTAACAAGTATTCAAAAGCATCTCCCAACATTTCACTGTGTGCATAATGAAAACCGTCATTCACAACCTTTAAGAACATTTTTAGGGTTGCAGGGTCGTTATACGGTAGGTAGGCTCTTTTAAAAATATCGCGAAATGCCGATGGAATATTAGGGTTAATCTCCATTCCCTCCACCGCTTCACGGTATAGGTTTAGCATGTCTTCACCGCCTAAACTTGGCGCAAATAAGTTTTTCCAACTGTATTTTGCGTATTTGCCCGAAAAGAATTTGGCTTCTGCCCCTAATTCATTTATCAGTTCATTGTCCATATCCTCCATAAATTTGTAGAATAGGGCAATAGTAATTTGTTCGACTTGGCTTTTTGGGTCGGAAACTTTCCCGACTAGAATATCTCTTAGTGTGTTTATCTTTTTTTTGGTGGTATCGTCTAACATTTAGGCTGCAAATTGTTGTAATTGAACATAGGTATTGATGTATTGTGGAATCACTTTCTTTAAATCATTGTCCACTTTTTTATAATCATCTACCGTAAAGGATGGGTATGAGAATAAAGCACTCAAATTATTACTGTCTATAATTTGGCGGAACTCTTTATCCATAATGTAGGCTTCAAAATAATATTTCAAAGCAACTATATCTGTTGAATGCGGTTTGTTTATGGAAAGGAATTTTTCAAATTCCTCTTGTAGTAATTCATCTTTCAGTTTTATTTTATTGTCAAAAAAT
Source organism: Lutibacter flavus (assembly GCA_945903795.1). GTDB lineage: Bacteria > Bacteroidota > Bacteroidia > Flavobacteriales > Flavobacteriaceae > Lutibacter > Lutibacter flavus_A. Next base: position 1,222 of record CAMDPE010000014.1, read on the forward strand.
ATCAACTCCATCAATTCACGGGCTGAAATTGGACGGTCAATTTTTAATGCTCTTCGTAATTTATCAAGGTTGTAATGTTCTTTTGGTTTGTCAAGTATATTTTCTTTTACATACGAGGCAGCAGCATCAATGTTTTGGGCTGCAAGTTGTTGAATGATTGGATTGTTTTTAACTTCGGTTTCAAAGTCATTAAAAAACATCCTATCTACTTTCATTCCTTTAAAACCTATAACCTCCTCTTTTATTGTTGCCACTTTGTCCACTCCATCATAATCAAAACCTTTTATTACTGTTGGTTTCCCATCACCCTTTGGTGTACTGCTAGGTTTTGGAAGTTTAAGAACTTCGTCATAATTAAACTTTTCTTCAAAGTATTCACAGTTGGCGAAGAAGTCAAACATTTTATAGGTTACCTTTTCTTCTCGGTGTATTTGCCGTTCTCCCAATTCATCCCTGTATGGGTAACTAAACATGTTTTTTCGTGTTCCCCTGCCTTTAATTTGTATAAAATCGGTTGGAGAAAAGATAGGTCTCATTAGTGCCAAATTCAAAATATCAGGGCAGTCATAACCTGTTGTCATCATACCAACCGTTACGCACATCCTTGCTTTACTTGATTTGTAGGAGTCTAGCCATTTTGTTTGACCGCCTAACATGTTTTCTGTAAAATTTATGGTCATTTGCTGTGCATCCGCTATCCAAGAGGTTACCTGCATGGCAAAATCCGAATTGTATTTATCAGGGTAATATTTGTGCGCCAATACATTTAACAATTGGGTGATTTTGGCGGCATGTTTTTGGCTCACGCAAAAGACAATTGTCTTTCCAATTTCCCCGCTTATAGGGTCTTTTAAGGCGTTTTTAAGCAAGGTTTCACAAAGAACCATATTGGTTTCATCCGAGAAAAATTTTCGTTCAAAATCCCTTTGATTGTATATTACCTCTTCATTTTCACCATCATCATTAATAGTCATTATTGAATAGCCTGCATCTGAAAGTAGTTCAGTGGTTATGTCAGTACGGGCATCAACTACTGTTGGATTTATTAAAAACCCTTCCTTAACGCCGTCTAATAGAGAATAACGATAGGTGGGTTTTCCGCTTTTGCAGCCAAAGGCTTCATAAGTGTCAAGTAACATTCTTCTTTCCGATTCTCTAGGGTCGGAAACCTCTTTGTCGCCAAATTTTTTAAGGTAATCTTTCGGCGTTGCCGTTAACCCCAACTTATAGCCGATAAAATATTCAAATACGGCTCTGCTGTTTCCGCCGATGCTCCTGTGTGCTTCGTCTGAAATTACCAAGTCAAAATCGGTAGGACTAAACAAGGTACGGTATTTATTGTTAATCATTAACGATTGAATGGTAGTGACAACAATTTCCGCCATGTGCCAATTATCGCGGTTCTCTTTATAAATGACAGTGGTGTAATCGTTCTTCAAATATTTATCAAATGCCTTACTTGCTTGGTCTTCTAGTTCCAATCTGTCCACTAAAAACAAAACACGTTTGGCATTTCCCGAATGTAAAAACAGTTTAATAAGTGCGGCGGCGGTTAATGTTTTTCCCGTGCCTGTTGCCATTTCAAAAAGAAATCTGTCATTTCCATTTTTAACGGCATCTTGTACTGCTTTTATTGCTTTTTCTTGGTAAGGTCTTAAAAATCGTAATCCTGTTTTTTCTAAGTAATGCGCTCGTTGGGCTTCATCAATCCATTCGGGAGATTTGGCGTAACGTTTATCTTGGGTTAAGGCAATATAGTCATATTCAATAACCTCATTAATCAGTTTGCTTTTGTCAGGGATGAATCTGTTTTGGAAAGTCAATGATTCTTGTGTTGGGAACTTGGTGATTGGTTCGGGATTTCCGCTTTCAATGTTCCAAAAATAATGCTGATACCCATTGGACAGGATTATAAAATTTACATGTTGCCCTTTGGCATATATACGTGCCTGTTCCTTGCCTGCTAAGGCATCCTTTTTGCCACTTTTGGCTTCTAATACTATAAGAGGTCTTCCGTGTTCATCTAGCAGTAAATAATCAATAAATCCTTTTTTTGTATGCTCAAAATCTTCCCCATAATCGTTGGTGTGACTTTGTTTGGTAGATGTGTTGCTTTCAACAAGTACATTTGCTTTACCAAAGGCATCATCAATAAGCCGCCATTCGGCTTCTTCTAATAGTCTGTTGATTTGTAATCTTGATTTTGCTTCTTTTTCAGGCATGCAATCCAATTTGTTGTAAATATAGAGATATTTTACAATTACCTTTTTGTAAAAAACGATTTATTCAAGTCATACGCGATTTAAAATTGGTAGAATACTCGGAAAGAATAATTTTTAGCCTATAAAATAAGATATAAGTATTTAAAAAACAAATAATTGCAAAATATATATTATTGACTGTTATTTGGTAGCATATAATATGTTTTATAAATTTAAGTCCAATTAGAACTGAACTTATGCAAGTTATTGAAATTAAAACACCCGAATTACCAAACGAATTAATAAACGACACAATAAATCTAATCCTAAAATCAGATAAAATAGATGGGGTCGCATATAGTGAACTATCAAGAAAAGGAATGTCTATTGGCGACCTCATGACATTTGGTATAAGTGACAAGAACATTTTGAACGGGATAATGGAGAATTTAAAAAGTAATGGATTTTACACGGATAATAAGGATTTATCATGGGTAGATAAGGAATTGTTAAACAAACCTGAAATTGATGCTGATTTGGCGGTTCGGATTCAGTCCATATATAACGGAATAGTATTAAAAAAGGAATCCTATTTAAAATATTTTGACCGCCCTGAAAACATATATTTGCCATCCTTAAAAGTTGAAATTGACAAAAATTGGGTAAAGTGTAATTTGGACGAGATTATTTATGAAGTAAATGGAGGTACGATAATACGCCTTAAAAATTCAATTTTGGAGCAGCCTAGAGAAAATCAATGTAACGGGTTCAAAAAGGCTATTACTGCAATGGCAGAGATAAGCATAGATTATGACACAGATGATTTTAAAAAGCATGTTGAGCGATTAACTTTCCTAAAGGAAAACATACCTGATGGTGCTAATTTGAATGGAGCAGAGCCGCATGAATTAAATCCACATCCGCGATATTTTATAAGTGTAAATGCTTTTAAATTATTTGAAAGTTTTCGCGAAACTATAGTAAATGAATTGGCGGATTATAGTTTTATTTATCGACAAATGGTGGCAGACGGATTGATGTATGATATAAAGGACATGGAATATAGAAATTGGCTAGGAAAGAACTATAAAATTGCTATTGACAAGACCAAACAACTAGGAGGATGCAAGACAAAAACAAAAATGGGAACATATAAAATGTTGTTTGATTTATACAAACCTTACTAAACTATAATTTCCATAGCGTACCATAAAAACTCCAATATCGTTTCTTTTGACTCCGATTAGTTCACAAATTTTGAACCATAATTATAAAACAAAAAATTATGGGACAATTAAACTTATTCGATTCTATAATCGAACAATTAAAACAGGAAATCGTAGATGATATTAAGCCTTTCTTTGAGGACTTAAAAAAATCTCACCAACCAATTATGCCAAATGAATACATGTCTAGAAAAGAGGTGTGTAAAATGCTTGGCATAAATTTATCCACTTTATGGGTTTGGACAAACAAGTCTAAGTTGAAAAGTTATGGTATCGGCAACCGCGTTTACTACAAACGCACCGAAGTTGAAGCAGCAGTAATTGAACTTAAAAAGTAGGATGATGGGAAAAATAAATCAACCCGTAATCCATATTTTCGAGGAAGTGAATTTTGGAAAATTCAGGAGCGTAAGGCACTATATGTTGTCAGGTATAATGAATGGAGTTTCTTTACTGTCAAACGCCATAAACATAAGTAAAGACCGCCAATTTTCAAAGGCTAGCCCTGACTTTTGGCTTAAAACACGTCTTGGGAATAAATGGAGTAGTTGTGTTACAGGGCTTTTTAAAACAGCCTTCAAAAACATTTACAAAGGTGATATTGACAATAAAAAACACCTTGTCATTTTTAAATTTCTTAGAGAAGATTCTGTAGTGTTGGTTTTTTACTATGAAAACTACTATACAAGCGATTTAAGCAACATTTTACAATTTGTCAAAAATTATCAGTAGGCAATAAAGAGGGTGTAATAGCCCTCTTTATTTATGTAACTATTGGCAATAGGACATCACATTATCCACCTTCAATACAGGCATTTTAATTGATAGATTTCATCAATATAGAGATAGTAAATCCAATTCTTATTCAAAGAATAAGGAACAATCCCTCGTTGGTTTTTAGTAGTGAAGTAGAAAGGGCAAACGCCGACACAGGCGAATTGTTTTCTGCCATATTTTACACCTATAAGAAATTAAATTTTGCGATATATTTTGATGCAAATGGAAGGGCTACCAAACTTTATATCAAGGGCAGTTTACATTATTATTTCAACGGAGGTAATCACAATGCCAATGATTTTACCTTTGTCGATTTTTTGGAGGTCATATCGGATTTAAAAGTGAAATTTGGAATAAATCCTTGTGACTGTAAACTTCGTTCATTAGAGTATGGTATTAATATCATTCCGCTAGCATACCGTACCCGTTTAATTCTGCAAAATACATTTTATCACCTACGAAAAAAGTTCAACCAACCTATTGATAAACCATACAAACAGGCGGGCAATACAAAGCATAACGACTTTATAATTAAAATTTATGACAAAGCATTTCAGTTTCCTGAATATGTATCACATGAACTATTGCGGTTTGAGATAAAATATTGCCGTATGCGGGAACTTAGAAAAATTGGCATTGATTATTTATCGGACTTGCTGCTAAAGGAAAATCACGTTAAATTATACAAATTGCTGCATCAAAGGTTTTTGGAAATTTTGTTTTATGATTACACGATTTCAAAGAAGAAATTATCGGCGGCAAAACAAAAAAAATGTGTGAATTATGCCAACATCAATTATTGGGAAAATATATTGATGAGCATCAAGGAAGGGGGGTTAAACACTAAAAATTTTGATTATCATAAAAAAGGACTAAAGAGCATCACCTCACAATACTCCGAAAACATCCATAAACAATTGGCGGAAGTTATTGAAAATAAGATGTTTAAATTGCTTAATCTTTCTGTTTTTAAGTGGTTTTCTTGTCCAAAAACGTACCCCAAATACACAACTGTTTCAGAAGAGAAATGTACCCCTAATACACACTTATATATAGGGGGTATAAGACCTGTAAATTATTCATTGTTAATAGGGAACTTAAAACAGGAAAAGGTAAAGATTTGTTTAGTTACAGGGTTAGATATTTCAATGCAATATGAAGGGCAAATACTGTCAACAATAGGGTTGAAATACTATGAAAAATATGAGCCTAAAATATTTCAAAAATTGGAGAATATTTTTCTTACGGGTATGGACAATAAATTTGAACGAACAATTTATGCTAAACTGTCAAAGCAAATAAGAAATCGGTTTTATAATAATAGGGCAAAATACAATTCTAATCAAACAGTTTTGTTTGAACAAGGATTCGATTTTGACTTTCTTTGAAAATTTCTAATTCTTAAACTTATAGAAATCCATTTCGCAACCCAATGCGAGCATAATTTTATCCGCCGTATTGAATGTTATCCCCGATAGGCTTCCTCTCTCTAAACGCGATATAAATTCGTAGTTAGGCTTCTTAAAAACCTTGATTGAAAGTTCTAACTGTGTCCATCCATTCTCCTGTCGAAGATGTCGGACATACATACCGAATTTTTGGAGTGACGAGGTCATTTTATGCTGTTTTATTCTTCCTTTTTTTCTTCTCTTTTGGGCTTTGTCATAAAGCGAATTGAAGCCGTCCCGTTTGGTGGTTGCTTGTCCGAGAACGGAATTCCTAACTCCTTGCAAAGTTCTTCCAAAGCATTGTCTTTGAGGGAAGGTGATATTGGCGTGTTCTTCTTGGTCATAACTAATGCTTTTACACTAATAAAGTTAGCCTAATAATATTTAATTTACAATATTGTGACTGAGAATTGTTGTAGGTATATTTTTAAGGGGCTATATGTCATAGTAATTTAGTATTTTAGACATTGCTATGAAGCCAAACTAAAAAAATTGCAACAACTATTAGTCAAATCTATCCTAATTCTATTTTTTTTGGAGCATGAGACTCCCTGTTGGTTTCTTCATAAAGGAATATCTTAAATGACCATTAAAATAAATACTATGACCAAAGAAGAAGTTAAAGCAATCAGAAAAAGTCTAAATTTTTCCCAAGGAGAATTGGCAGAAAAATTGGGCGTTGGCATAAAAACAATTATTAAATATGAAAAGGGTAGTGTTATTCCCGATTCAAAAATAGTTGTGATTAATAAACTTAGTAAACTTTTTAAAATAAATCCAAAAAAAATAACAATATCAATTTTAAAACTTAACGCACAAGTTGACTTACTAAATTATATCCTTGAAAGTGACGGTCATGTAACAAGACGGAGGGTGGAAAGATTGCGCACAAAAAAAATAGAAGAAATACAAACTATAATTTCTAGTACTATGCACTAAGAGGGGTAACATAAAATAAAAAATTCCAAAAATTTTATGACCCTGCTTACAAAAATACTCCAAATAACTGATGGGGTGGGGCTGATGTTATTGTAATGGTGCGCGAATTTCAAAACGAAAACGACTTTCAAATTGAGTACGGGGTTGTTTATAGCCGTTTTTATGCAAAATTTTTAGGTTTTTTTATTCCCGCCTGCACCTGCATCGCATGCTGATTCTCTTCTTTCTTCTCCAATTTTAATCCATAACCTCATGGGGTGTTTATGAGTATTAAAAAAACGCCTTCAAGGCTTATTCTAAAAGGGTTTAAGGCAAATAGCAAGTATATCAATATAAGTATATTAAAGTTGCCGTAAACCCTTTATTTTGCAAGGCGGATTTTATCCCATTCAATAGTTATTATTGTGTTGCATTTACCCCAAGTTCAATTTTTAGAAAATTTAACTTCCCTGATTTCTTTCAGTGATTGTTCTTCCTTATCTTTTAGGTCGCATCCTCCTTTTTCTTTCAGGTCGTGGACTTCTTTTTCGTTTAGGTCTTGTTCTTCTTTTTCTTTCAATTCGCGTTCTTCCTTTTCTTTAAGGTCGCGTACTTCCATATTGGCGAAATTCTTTGCGGCTTGCGCGCTTAGGTAAAAGTTTTCTTTATCAATGTATCTATAAAAACTTTTGTGACTTTCGTGACCTGTAATTGCCATTATCATTTCTACAGTCCATCCTTCCATTCCAAAAAAGTTGCAAGCAAAAGAACGTCTAAAAGTATGGTTTTTTATAAGTTTATATTTAGGGTAATCGCCAATAACACCATTATAACGACCTCTTACAGTTTCTTTAATACCTGCAATCTCACAAACTTTTTTTACCAATTTTGCTAGAGTAGCCCTATTGCTGTCTTCATTTTCTAATAGGTGAGGAGGAAAATTATCTCCGTATTTTTTTAATATCTTCTCAACTTTATAATGAATAGGTATTTGAACATTTTTGATTGTTTTGTACTGTTTTAAGGAAATGTATCTTACTCCATCCTCTGTAATTATCATTTCTTTTCTCATTCGATATAAATCTGATATTCTTTGCGCAGTGTAACAACCTACCACTAACCAATCCGAAACAATTTGATACCTCTCATTTGGCATTGTTGCGCTACTTACAGCATCGATTTCATCGAAAGTCAAAAAAGTCACTATGTTTTCATCTTCAAATGATTTAATTACTTTGTAATTTGGATTGATTTTTGAACCCTCGCTTTCCGCTCTTTTTATTATTGTTATAAGCCTAGTTATAAATTCCCCTTGTGTGTTTATGGCTAATCCTAATTTTTTATCTAAATAGGCTAAAAACTGAGTTGCAAAATTATTATCAACATCCCTGATTTTTATTTTTTTCCCACAATATATCTCAAAGTTTTCTAAGTGTCTAGCAAAATTTTTGTATTTATAGATTGTTTTTTCCTTGAATTTATGCTGCACGCCGTTTTTCATGAAAGTCTTATTTTTAAGACCTTCATGGTATGCCTTTGCAAAAGGAATTAACATGTCCATATCAATTAGGGGGGATTCACAAAATCGTTCTAATATCATATCCCTTACCTTGTCGCTTGTAATATCATTTATGCTTTCTGTCGTGCTTTTTTCAATATCGGATATCTTATCTTCAAGATATGTAGCCAAACCTTTTAATGCAGCATTAAGATTTTTGTTGTTTTCAGTGTTCTTTTTCGGAAAGTTGGTTTCATAATTCCATGTGGAGGCATGATCAATTGTCTGTGTAGTGGATAACCTAAAGTCCTTGCCTCTTTTTATGGAAGCCCTAACATAAACTTTGCATTTGCCTTCTTTTTTAGACGGATAAAAATTAAACGTTGCCATAATTTATTTGTTTTAGTTTATACAAAGATAATAAATTTATCCAACATTTTATCCAACCAAGTAGAAATTTTATCCAACCAAGTCCAATTAAAACTAATTCATTATTTACAACAATTATCAGTAATTACAGTACTTATGGGATGTTTTAATTTTTGGTTGATATGATAATTACTCCCCAAGAGGAGGAGCAACGCCAGCAAGGGTTTCAAAACATTTAGTTTTGGAACCTTTTTTTATGCGCAAGGTTTGAGCAAGGTTTTGGTTGAAATTCCTATTTTTATTGGATAATTCTAATTTAAAGTTTTTGGAAACACATAGGCTAACAAATTGTTAAATCCAGTTTTGCTTTTTGTTAACGATTTACAAGTTTTTTCATTCTGTTCATAGGTAGCATAATTTGATTAATTTAATAGGGAATTAGATTTATTGTTGATAGCAGTGAATGAATCATAAATAATAGCCTTATTCTATAATGCCAATTTTAACATTACCATTAATAGGATTATTATTGACATCTACACCACTAAATACCCCAAAGACTTCTTTTTCAGGGTTCATTAAAGTATACATTTTTATATACATACTAACCTTCTGTAGATAGGATACTCCTAAGACTTCAAAATCTAAATATACATTTTGTGCTCTATTTATTAATTTTACATTATCATTTGCAATGATTAAGTTTGGATCATTACTCAAAATATTATAATTATGGGAATCAATGGAAAGCTGCAATGAGTATAGCTCTTCTTTATCACTGTAAAAGGTAAATAAGTAATTTCCCGATAAATTAGAAAACAGAGATGCATAAGGACTATTATTCGAAATTTTTGAAGAAGTACTAGGAACATTACTTTCAACTATAATTCGCTCTCTTCTTAATTCTTGCGTAAATAACGGATGGACGTACCGAGTGGCAAATTCACTTTCCATCGCTTTTTTATCTTCAAACTTTTTCAAAATCATTTTTCCGGCAATTGCCCTATTGTACTTATCAAACCCAGAATATGTACCAATCAAATAATTTCTTTCAGAAGGAGTTGATTTTCCTGTAAAAAAAATAAAATTCGCTCCTTCCCTTTTAGTATTATTTACAACATATTTAGTATGTATAAACATAAAGTCTTCACTCATTTTAATTATACCATAAAAAACGTGTTCTGATTTTACATCTTTTTCATCAAAATAAACAAAACGCAATTCTAAATTACTCCAATTATTATAAATAATTATTTTTCCTTTAGTCATTTTTTGATCTTCTCCAAAGTAATAAGCGCAATAATAAAATTCTTCATTAGTGTGAGTAGTTTCAAGCAAGGCTAATTGCTTTTCCAATTCCAGTTCATCCTCGATTTCATTTTCTAAAAATGGTTCTATACCGTCATAATCCAAATAATTGAAAAACGCATATTTATATTCCCTATTCAATTTAATTACAGGTCTGCCCTGTTTTAGTTCTCTTATTTTAGTATACAAATACTTCCCGTTGATATAACTTTTGGTTATTTTCTCAAATTCACTTTTCAAATTCGGTTTTTCCGCATTATAATTTCCAAATCCAAATAATTGAGAATCATTAATTATTTCAATTTCATATTTATCCTTAAATCTATTGATAATTGCGGTTAATAATTTATCAAAACAGTATTTTGTTAGTGCCAATTGCTCGGAAATCAATGTTTTACTATTTTCCATTTTTTTCTTATTTTTATATTTGGAAATATAAATTTACAATAAAGTAACTGTAAATAAAAATATTAATTAGACATCTACCTATATTTCCAAAATATTGTTAACTAACACTTTCTAAAATGATTAAAAAACTCACATTATTATTGGTATTTATTCCCGCAATTATACTTGCGCAACGCACTGTTACAGGGAATGTCAACTCATCTGAAGGCCCTTTACCAGGAGCTACTATTGGTGTAAAAGAATCTAATCAGGGAACTACTGCTGATTTTAACGGAAACTTTAAATTATCGGTGTCTGAAAAAGCAACTACATTGGTTATTTCTTTTATGGGATATAACACAAAGGAAATTCAACTAACTAAAGAAAATAATTATCAGATTACACTTGAGGCAAATTCACAAGAGCTTAATGAAGTTACGGTTGAAGGATTCTCAGGAGTAATTGGGCAAGCGCGCAGAAGAGCAGAATCTGTTCAAAACATACCGGAATCTGTAGTTACATTAACTTCTAAAGAGATTGAAAATAAAGGAATTGTGAATATTCAAACATTTGCAGATCAAATACCAAATGTAAACTTCACAAATTCACAAAATGTTGGAAATAATTTTATAACTGTAAGAGGAATTTCACATATTAGAAATGGTGAATCACCAATTGCTTTCGTAATTGATGGAGTTACCCTGCCCGATGCCAATCTTATCAATCAAGAATTATTTGATATTGCCATGATAGAAATCGTGAAGGGTCCACAAGGAGCACTTTATGGTAAAAATGCAATAGCAGGTGCCATTAATATTGTAACCAACCAGCCGACTAATAATTTCAGCAGTAAAGTTTCAACGGGTATTGCTAGTGGAAATTTATTTAAAGCGCAACTATCCTCTACAGGACCTATTATGAAGGACAAGTTATTTTATAGAATATCTGGTTCTTATAAAAAAGGAGATGGTGTTATTAAAAATACGACCTTAAATAAACCTGTAGATTTTATTGAAGATCTTACATTTAGAGGTCAATTAAAAGCCAATTTGTCTGATAAAGTAACTGCCACACTTACAGGGCAAAGTATTGACACCAAAGCTGGAGCTGTTTATTACGCTAGTAACTCTGTCGCTGCAGATTACTCTCCGGATGATTTTAAAAATCTTATTATTGTTGGAGATCAATTTGGAAAATCATCTTTAAAGGGAACTTATGGAAATTTAAAATTAGAATTTGATTTGGACAAAACCAAATTAACCTCTTCCACTACTTATAATAAAGGAGATAGAAATCATCAAGGTGATTTGGATTTTAGCCCAGCAGATGTTCTAAGACAATTTCAGGACAGTAATTCCAAAACTTTCAATCAAGAAATTAAATTAAGCTCTGCAAATAAAGATAATAATAAAGTTACTTGGGATTTAGGTGCTTTTTATCAGAAATCAGAAAAATTGATTTATTTAATAGCTACAGCGGATTTTGGTTATTTTGCACCTCCGTATGCGCCTTCTGGAACACAATCAACTCTTGGAGAATCCGATTTCACCAATACATATTCGACATTTGCAGGTTTTGGGTTTTTAGATTATAAAGTAACTGATAAATTTACTATTTCAGCAGGTCTTCGCTATGATAACGATAATATAAAACAAGATAATAGAACGTTAAATACAAATCCTAGTAAAACGGATTCTCAATTACAGCCAAAACTATCATTATCTTTAAAAGCAACCGAGAACGTATTACTATACACAAACTATGGAAGAGGCTATAGAAGTGGTGGATTTAATCAAGCAACAACGGTTCGTTTTGGAGAAAGTTACGATGCTGAAATTACAGATAACTATGAGTTTGGTATGAAAAACAGCTTATGGAATGATCGTTTAATTCTAAACATGGCAACCTATTATATCAATTTTAAGAACCAACAACAATATGCATTATTAATTGATGGTGGTGCAGGAAATATTTTAATAGGTAACTTCAATTTTCCAAAAAGTGAATCTTACGGTTTTGAAGTTGATTTTAAATTAAGAACTTCAAATTATTTAGACGTTTTAGCTAGTTATGGACTTAGTAAGTCTAAAATACTTGAAGGAACTTCAACCTATAGTATTGGCGCTAATGATGTGCTAGATGTTTCTGGTAAAAACACACCGCTTATTCCTCAAAACAGTTATGTTTTAGGTTTAGAATCTAATTTTAACATCTCAGATAAAGTAGCCTTTAACGGTAATCTTTCATTAAAAGGAACGGGCAAAATATATTGGCACGAAGATAATGCAGCTGTTTCAGCAGCATATAATTTGTTAAATGCCAGATTTGGGTTAAGTTTTAATAAGTTCTCGATAAATGTTTGGGGTAGTAACATCTTAGATAAAGGATATATCACTGAATTTTTTGATCAACCGTTTTCTAATGGAGGTTCTGATTTATCATGGAAAGGAAATCCTGCAATGTATGGATTAGACTTAAGCTACAAGTTTTAAGGAATATTTAAGTTCGTATTTTCATATATTGATTATTTGAATTATTTTTTAAGTGAATTAATACTAACTATTAAGCCACTAATTAACCAATTAGTGGCTTTTAAACAAAATAAATAGATAAAAATATGAGAGTCGCAACGGATATTGGTGGAACTTTCACAGACTTAGTATGTCTTGAATTTGATAAGATATCAGGAAAACCAATTGGTGTAAGAGTGTCTAAAACTGATACTACCCCTTCTAATTTTGAAGAGGGTCTCTTAAATGCAATTGCAAAAAGCAACCTTAATTTAAATGAAGTAGATTTTTTTGCTCACGGAACTACTGTAGTTATCAACGCACTCACTGAGCGTAAAGGTGCTAAAACTGCACTAATAACTACAAAAGGATTTAGAGATGTTTTAGAAATTGCACGATGCAATCGTCCCGATTTATTTAATTTCAACTTTGTTAAACAACCTCCTTTTGTTCCTAGATTTCTTCGTTTTGAAATTGAAGAACGCATGGATTATAAAGGTGAAATTGTCACAGAATTAAATACAGATAATCTTGAGGCAATTGTTCAGATATGCAAAGAAGAAAAAGTAGCGGCCATAGCAATCTGTTTTTTGCACGCTTATAAAAATCCAGAACACGAATTAACCCTTCTTCAGAAAATAAAAAATTTACTTCCTGAAATTGAAGTTATTGCGTCACATGAAGTAACAAGAGAATGGCGTGAATATGAACGCACAAGTACTACTGTCCTTTCAAGTTATGTGCTACCTATAGCTAAGAATTATTTAAATAAATTAGAAGAAAAACTAAAACATAATGGTCTAAAGAACACGCCATATATCATGCAATCAAATGGTGGAATAACGACCATTAACGATGTTAAGGCGAACCCTATTTCAATGGTGGAATCTGGACCAGCAAGTGGCGTTTTTGGCGCTATTGCTTTGGGAAAAGTGATAAATAAAAAAAACTTAATTGTTTTAGATATTGGAGGTACAACAGCAAAGTGTGCTTTGGTAGAAAATGGACAAGTTAAAATCACAACCAACTATAAAATAGATCATTCTAGAACAAAAGCAGGTTATCCTATCCAAACTCCTGTTATTGATATTGTTGAAATTGGAAATGGTGGCGGAAGTATTGCATGGATTGATGCCGGTGGAAAAATGCATGTTGGTCCAAAAAGTGCTGGAGCTATGCCAGGTCCTGCTGCTTATGGAAGAGGTGGAAAAAACCTTACTACTACAGATGCTAATATTATTTTGGGTCGCATCCATCCTAATTATTTTTTAGGAGGAGAATTAAAACCAGATTATGCCAGTATTGAAATAGCCTCAGAACCTCTATGTCAATCATTAAATGCAACGAAAGAAGATGTAGCAAAAGGTATTATTAGAATTGCAAATGCCAATATGACTAATGCTTTAAAACTTATTTCAGTAAATAAGGGATATGATCCAAGAGATTTTTCAATGGTTGTTATTGGCGGTGGCGGTGGTATGCACGGGGCAGATTTAGCAAGAGAACTTCAGATTTCTGAACTAATAATTCCACCCCATGCTGGTGTATTTTCAGCATTTGGAATGTTAATGTCTGATTTAAGAAGAGATCTCATAAGAACAAATGTAATTACGCTAATTGATGAAAGTAAATCTAGCATCCAAAATATATTTGCAGACATGCAAAATGATGCTATAGACAAATATAAAACTGATGGCTTCCAGGAAAATTTAATAAAATTCACATTCTATGCGGATTTACGATATGCAGGACAAGAACATTATGTAAAAGTTGAATTGCCTAATTTTTCTAAAAACACACCTTTAGATGAAATTATTAATAATTTTCATGAAGCACATAAAAAGCAATATTCATTCAGCTTAGAAACAAAAGTGGAGTTAGTTAACTTTCATTTAGTGGCTGAAATTGAAGTGGATAAACCTGACTTTCCGAAATTAAAAATAAGTGGTAAATCTGTTGAGGAAGCAATATTCGCATTCCAGGATGTAGATTTTGATGATTTAGGAAAGCACAACACTCCTTTTTACAATCGAGATTTTTTAGAACCAGAAATGCTCATCAAAGGACCTGCGGTTATTGCAGAAAATGCAACAACTACTTTGGTAACGCCTATTCAACAACTAACTGTTGATATTTATGGAAATTTAATTATTACAATGCTATAAAAATGGAACAATTCACACTAGAGATTATACAAGATTCCTTAATTGCTGCAGGTGACGAAATGTTTAAAACATTAGAGCGTACTAGCATGAGTCCAATTATTTATGAATCACTTGATTACGCAGTAGGAATTACAACCAATAAGGGAGAACTTTTAGCTCAAGGAAATGGAATTACTGCTTTTTTAGCTGCATTAGATTCCGTAGTAAGTAGTACTTTAGAAAAGTTCAATGGTAAAAATTCACTGCAAGAAGGTGATATTGTTATTGCAAATACGCCTTATGCTGGCGGAGGAACACATCTTTCGGATGTATCCATTATATATCCTGTATTTTATAAAGAGGAATTAATAGCCTTCACAGTAAATAAAGCCCATTGGACTGAGTTAGGAGGTACTTTTCCAGGATCTGTTTCAACGGTAGCAACTGAAATTTATCAAGAAGGAATGCATTTTCCATTTATAAAAATAAGAAGTAAAGGAGAACTCAACCAAGCTGTTATCGATATGATAAAGGTGAATGTTCGACTACCTGACAGCACACTTGGAGATTTATATGCAGGAATTGCTGCAGCTGAAGTGGGCGCCAAAAGAGTGATAACTATTATTGAAAAATATGGTTTGGAAACTTATAAAAAAGCAAGTGTTTCGTTTTTAGATTATGGGGAACGTATGAGCCTAGAAGCACTTAAAACTATTCCAAATGGCGTATATGAAGGAGTGTCTGCTATAGAAGACAATGGTTTTGGAGAAGGTCCATTCCCTATTAAAGCAAAAATAACAATCTCAGACTTTGAATTTATAGTGGACTTTAATGGATCTCATCCACAAGTTAAGGGTGCCGTAAATTTATCGTTCAATGGATTGGTTACAGGTTGCAGGAGTATTTTTAAAGCGATTACTACACCGCAAATGGATGCCAATGGAGGTGCTTTTAGACCTGTAAAAGTTCTTTGCAATCCAGGAACTATTGTTAGTGCCGAATCCCCAGCAGCAGTTTCCATTTATTATGAAACAATGATTTCTGCTATGGATTTAATTTGGAAAATATTAGCACCTTTAATTCCTGACAAATTACCCGCTGGCCATTTTCGTTCTGTTTGTGCTACGTTTATTTCAGGAATTCATCCAGATACCAATCAATTTTATATCCAGGCAGAACCTTTGGCTGGTGGTTGGGGAGCTTCCAACAGTCACGATGGAAACAGAGGGCAACTTTCTTGTGGTAGTGGAGAATCATATAACATTCCTGTTGAAATAAGAGAAATGCGATATGGGATTCAAGTTGAACAATACGCCTTTCATAATGAAGGTGGTGGTTATGGGGAATTTCAAGGAGGAAATGGCCAATATGTAGATTATAAAATTTTATCCGATGGAGCTTATTTAACTGCTGCTTTTTTGGGAGCAGAAACTAAAACCTGGGGAATGAATGAAGGTATTGACGGATCCTATAACTACTTTAAAATTATTCGTAAAAATGGTGGGGAAGAGCGTCATAGTTTAGGAACTAACATTTATTTAGACAAAGGAGATATTGTACGTTGTGCAACTGCAACTGGCGGAGGTTACGGAAACCCAAAAGACCGTTCAAAGGAGCAAGTTTTATTAGATATTAAAAATGGCTATATCACAAAAGAGCAAGCAGATATAGCTTATTTATCTTTCTAAATTTCATTTTAAAATTAATGGAAATAAAAAAAATTACATATCCACTCGCGGACGAATATTATAATAAACAACTTTTTCATATTGAAAATGAAGGGTTTTCAATTCAGTTCGGAACGGTATTCTTAAAAAAGGGAACTCGCATTCCTGAAAAGGGTTTTTCAAAAAATCCAGAAATTGAGCTATCTATAATTCAACAAGGTAAAATTGAAATGTTGAATGAAGATGGAAGTGTCAAAGGATACTTAAATACTGGCGACGTAGTATATCTTAAATCTTTGGAAGCCCAAGCAGGAAATGTTATAGAAGACACTAAAATTATTTACACACTCTTTGGGTAGAAAATCAAACTTAAAAATTAAAAAAATGAATGACATTCAACAAAATACTAAATGGTATAGTCTTGCCGGAATTTGGTTTGGGGGCATCGTAAGTGTTCCTGCGTTGTTAGTTGGAAGTACGCTAATAGCCTCATTAAGTTTTAGTATCTCTATTGTTGCTGGTTTGATAGGATTCAGCTTTGTTGTGTTATTTATGTCATTATTAAGTATTGCTGCTGTTGAAAAAAGAAAAGCCACTGTATCGTTAGCTTCTAGTAGTTTTGGAAAAACTGGAGCAAACATTATTGTTGGACTGGTTATTGGAATGTCAACATTGGCTTGGTTTGGTATCCAAAGTAATATTGCAGGCGCATCATTTTCAAAAATTATATTTGAAATGGCTGGCGTTAATATTCCTTCTTGGATTTCATCTGTATTTTGGGGTATCATTATGGTACTTACGGCAGTATTTGGTTTTAAATATCTTAAATGGCTTAATTATATAGCTGTTCCGGCCATCGTCCTATTACTTATTTATGGGCTTGTAATAACATTTCAAACTCACAGCTTTTTAGAGGTTGTTGATTACAAACCATTGGAAAGAATGTCTTTATGGAGAGCTATTGGTTTTACCATTGGTTTTATTTCTGTTGGTGGTGTAATTTCTCCTGATTATAATAGGTTCGCTGCCTCTAAAAAAGATGCAGTTCTAGGTTCTCTTTTTGGAATTATTCCTTCAGCAATATCATTATTAGCTATAGGTGCTATTTTGGCAATTACTCAAGGAACCTATGATATTGTTGAAATATTTGCATCATTAGGATTTCCTTTTTTCGCTATGACCATTCTTATTTTAGCCACCTGGACATCAAATGTTATGAATATTTACTCTTCAGGTTTAGCCTTTACTAATTTGTTTAATCTTAGAGAATCACATCGTTCAAAAGTAACCCTGATTGCTGGAATTGCAGGAATTGTGGTTGCAGCACTGGGGATTATTAACCATTTTTTGGATTTTATTAGTATTCTGACAATAACTATCACCCCTATTGCAGGAGTTATTATTTCAGATTATTTTATTTCAAAAACCTATTCTGAAAATGAGAAAAAATTTAATTTTTATGGCATTACTTCTTGGGGTTTTGGTGTTGGTATTATGCTATTAATGACTTCTGAAATTAAATTTATTCTTGGAATCGTGGGAGCTTCTTTGGTCTATTATTTATTAAAAAAATTGGTTAAATAATAAAATTATTAGCGTTAAAAATTACATATGAGAAAAATAACAATAGAAGATCTTGAATATATTTCCCTTGGTTCTACCATATTAGGAACAGGTGGTGGAGGTGATCCTTATGTAGGAAAATTATTAGCTAAAAATGCTATTAAAAACTATGGTGAAGTAACCCTGATAAAAGCAGAAGAATTAGCTGATGATGCTTTAGTTGTTCCTATTGCTGCTTTTGGGGCACCGATGATTCTTGTAGAAAAATTATTCTCTGGAAATGAATTCTTTAGTGCCTTTGATATGATGGAGAGTTACCTAGGAAGAAAAATTGATGCCATAATGCCAGCCGAAGCAGGTGGACTTAATGGCGTGATTCCTTTTGCCGTTGCAGCTAAAAAACGCATTCCAATAGTTGATGCTGATGGTATGGGCAGGGCTTTTCCTCGATTAGAAATGGTAACTTTCACATTACATGGAATTCCAGTATCCCCTATTACGCAAGCTGATGAAAAAGGGAATAAAAATGTATACCATACAATAGATAATGTTTGGGGAGAAACATTAGTGGGTGCTACAACCATACAAATGGGTGGAAGCTGTGCAATTGGATGTTATCCGATGAGTGGCGCTCAAGTTAAAAAAGCTGCAGTACAAGGGATCATATCTTACGCTCAGTCTTTGGGAGAAGCAATCCTAAATGCCAAAAAAAATAAAAAAAATCCAATTACATCTTTAATTGAAAAGGCTGATGCTATCCAACTATTTTCTGGAAAAATCAGCAATGTCACTATCAAAACTGAAGGAAGATGGAATAAAGGCGTTTGTGAAATAATGGGCTTAGGACAAGATAGCGGTTCAATGATGGAACTTGATTTTCAAAATGAATTTTTAATGGCTAAAAAAAATGGAAAACCAGTGGCTATTACACCTGATTTAATTGTTTTATTAGACGCCGAAAATGCTCATCCGATTACTGCTGAAACCATTCAATATGGTACGCGCGTAATTGTTTTAGGTATGAAAGCAGATAAACAATGGCGAACACCGGCAGGAATTGCGCTAGGTGGTCCTCAAAAATTTGGGTATACCGAAGAATTCGTTCCAGTAGAAAAATTAAACGCTTAAAAAGAAAATTATGTTTTATAAAATAGGAGTTGATGTTGGAGGTACAAATACGGATGCAGTATTAGTGACAGACGATAATCAACTCATTGCAAAAACAAAACAGACGACTACGAAAGATGTAAGTACTGGTATAGAATTGGCCATAAAAGAAGTACTTAAGCAAGTAAGTGTTCCTCTAGAAGATATTAAATACATCATGTTAGGCACAACACATTGCACCAATGCTTTAGTAGAAAGAAAAGAGCTCAACAAAATAGGTGCTATTCGCATTGGATTACCTGCAAGCAGCGCAATTCCAACAATGGCTGATTTTCCAGAAGACCTAAAAATTCTTCTAGGTAAACATTGCTATATGGTTCATGGAGGATATGAATATGACGGTAGATTGATAAATCCTTTGGATGAAACAGAAGTGAAAGAATGCTTGATAAAAATGAGAGGAGAAATTCAATCACTCGCTATTACTGGTATATTTTCTAAAATACTTCCTGATCAAGAATTACAAGTTGCAGCTTGGGCGAAAAAGGTTTTAGGAGATAGTGTAAAAGTTAGCTGTTCTCATCAAATTGGAGGTTTAGGTTTATTGGAAAGAGAAAATGCGTGCATACTTAATGCAGGACTTCAAGGAGTTGCTTCTAAAATGGTAAAAGCATTTAAGGAAACTGTTGACCGATTGGGATTATCTGCTCAATTATTCATTGGACAAAACGATGGAACTTTAATGTCTTTGGATCAAGTTCAGGATTTCCCAGTACTTACAATCTCTTCTGGCCCAACCAATAGTATTCGTGGAGCTGGAGCACTGTCAAAAATAGAAAACGGGATTGTAATTGATGTTGGCGGTACAACCTCTGATGGAGGTGTTTTGGTAAACTTTTTCCCAAGAGAAAGTACACAAGCGGCTCAAATTGGTGGTGTGCTGACTAATTTTAGAATGCCAGATGTTGTGTCTGTAGGTATTGGTGGAGGTACTATTGTTAGATTTAATGACGGTTTTTGTACTCTAGGTCCAGATTCAGTTGGGTATGAACTCAAAGAAAAATCAATTGCTTTTGGAGGTGAAATCCTAACACTCACTGATTTTTCAATAGCAATTGACCAACTACAAATTGATGGATCTGTAACCATTGTTGAATTACAAGAAAAAATTAAGCAAAAAAATAGTATTCCTTTTAAAGATGCTTTACAAAAAGTACAGGAACAAATAAAAATATCCATTGAAAAATTGGTCGATAAGCTTAAAACCGACTCTCAACAAATCCCTGTAATTGCTTGCGGTGGAGGGGCTTTTTTGTTACCAAAAACGATAGAAGGAGCTTCTGAAGTAATTTTTCCTGAACATATGGAAGTTGCTAATGCCTTTGGAGCTTGTATCGCTCAAATTAGTAGTGAATCGGAAATTGTTATCAATACCCTTCAAAAAGACGAAAAAGAAGCTATGAATAATCTAATTGATGCCACTAAAGTAGATTTAATTAAGAAAAATGCTGAACCAAAAAGTTTCACTATTTTAATTAAGGAAGCAATTCCTTTAGCATATTTGCCAGGAGCTGTTAAGTTAAAATTAAAAATTTGTGGTGATTTAAAAGTATAGTCAAATAATCATAATTCCAATAAATGTAATTTTAAGAAATGTTGGTTATCTTTTAGAATGACAAAAAGTTAACTCCTTAATTTTCTTATAATTGTGTATTTAATTAATGAATTCCAACTGCAGCTTCTGTCAAGAAGGGGAGCAAAACAGGTCTTAACATTAATTTGTTAAGGCTTTTTTGTTTTTTAGGATATTGTAAAGGTTTCAAGACATTTAGTTTTAAAACCTTTTTTATGAGCAAGGTTTTGTTTGAAATTCCTGTTTTATTAAGGTATTTTATACTCACAGAACTGAACAAATTTCAAATATAGTCAAGAAGTAAGAAGCCGAAAATTATGGTATAAGTATGACGAAATTAGAGCCAACTATGAAATGATTAAAGGGGAAATAGATGGTTTTTTGGGAACAAAAAATTGTAAAAATGTATCAGATAGCATTTTTGTTGTTAGCTAGTTTTCATTTCTCAACTAAGAAAAATAGCTAATAAAATTGATTTATTGTTAAATTGATTTCATCCCTATTTTATGCAATGAAATTATATTTACAACTCAACACGATTATTCTACAATTCAACGTAAAGTAACTTTTCAGTAGCGAATACAAGGAATACTTTTGAATAAACTTTTAAATATTCAAGTATGAGAAATGTAAAAATCAGTGTTTTAGTAGTTGTCGGAATTGCATTTGGCAGTATTATAAGTTGCGGTAATGATGACAGCACAGATTTAACCACGGAAACAATTGAAGTCCCGGCTGTTTATAAAAAAATATATGGAGCGACCAGCATTACCAGTGATGGAGCCTATATTTACATTAAAACTAAAGATTTGCCGGATCATAAAAGCGCCTATTATCCAACAACAAATGCGTTATACGAATCCTATTCGGGAACAACCTTTGGAGGGAATACTTTTGTTAAAAATCCAAATTCAATAATTGAACAAACAGCTACAATTAAAATACCATTAAACCCGGTTGTTGCGACAACTCACGCTGCTACTCCTTTGGGCCCAATTGGTATTGCCATAAATGGGGTTGCTTTTTTCAATCAATATGCGGGACCTAACAATCAAGTTTTAACTAGTGAAATTTTATCTTTCGACAAATATTACGGACATCCTCAGCAACAAGGGGTGTATCATTACCACGTCGAGCCCTTGTATTTAACCACTGTAAAATCTACCAAATCAGGTTTAATGGGATTTTTACTGGATGGCTTTCCGGTTTATGGTCCTAAGGAAGAGAATGGAACGGTGGTTACCAATGCAACTTTAGATGTTTATCACGGACACACGCACGATACGGTTGATTATCCAAATGGCATTTACCATTACCATTTTACCGATGAAGTTCCTTATCTCAACGGAAACGGATTTTACGGAACACCCGGAACCATTTCGCAATAAATGAAATTTTTTAAAATATATATTTTAGGTCTGATGGTTTGTTCTTGTTCCAAGAATGAACCAAAAGTTCCTAAAACCTATTGCCAAAAATCATCCAAAGAAATTACGGTTTTGAATGATCTTGTCTATATCAACAAAGATAAATATTCCGGTTTTTTATTTGAATTATATCCAAATCAGGACACTATTTTCTCAGAAGGCTTTATTGACGGACAATTGAGCGGCATTTGTAGAAAATGGTATCCCAACAAACAACTTATGGAAGAACGTTTCTATACCAATGGAAAAAAGAATGGAAAACAACTGGCTTATTGGGAAAACGGAAACAAACGGTTTGAATTCATTGCCAAAAATGATTCCTATGAAGGCGAATTGAGCGAATGGACATTTGATGGAAAATTAACCCATTTGGCACATTTTAAAGACGGTCAGGAAGATGGAAGCCAAAAATTATGGTATGACAATGGCAAAATTAGAGCCAATTATGTAATTATTAAAGGAAAAAGATATGGTTTATTGGGAACTAAAAATTGTAAAAATGTATCGGATAGTATTTTTGTTGTTAAGTAGTCTGTTGTTGGTTGGTTGTTTAAATAAAAAAACGGAAGCCATTGCTTTGCCATATTACAATGAACCTGATTTTACGCCAATTTTCATTACCGATAAATCCGAAGTTGCAACTAAAATTAAACACTCTATTGCCGATTTTTCTTTTTTGGACCAAGACAGCACTTTGATTTCTCAAAAAGACATTGAAGGGAAAATTCACATTGCCAATTTTATTTTTACGACCTGTGGCAGTATTTGCCCAAAAATGACGACCAACCTAAAAATTGTAAACGACAGCCTAAAAAACCGCATCGATATTGTTTTACTCTCTTATTCGGTTACGCCTTGGATTGACACACCAAATGTTTTAAAAAATTACAAAGCTAAAAATGAAATTACCAACCCGAATTGGCATTTCTTGACCGGTTCAAAAAATGACATTTACAGTCTGGCCCGCAAATCCTATTTTGCCGAAGAAGACATTGGTTTTAGCAAAGACAGCACCGAATTCCTGCATACGGAACATTTTATTTTGGTGGATAAAACCAAAAGAATAAGAGGTATTTACAACGGAACTTTAGCACTGGAAATGCAACAAATGCTGGAAGATATTAAAACATTAGAAAACAAAACCTACAAAAAAACTAAAACATAAACTTAAAATGAAAAACAAAAAACACAAAATCGGGAAATTGGCAGTGCTAATGGTAATATTCTTGGGTACTTTCGGATGCAGCAAAGACAGCCAAAATGAAATTGACACATCGGTTGGAACCATTGTAAAAGTAAATTCGGATAATTTTATTGCTGCGGGATTTGCTGAACCAATAAGCATTGTTTCAAAAACACTTTCAAACGGAACAACTGTGGATTGTTATAAAATAGTAAGCAAAGGCACCCCTGCTGATCATGCGATGGGACCATGGTGTCCTACAAATATTTCGGATGGAGCAGATGCTGGTGGAATTTGGTTAAAAGACGGAAATGTATATGATGTTGACGGCGCATTCATAAAAAATTTGGCAACTTTTTTTTCGGATCCTACCTGGATGATGTATAAAAGTAGTACCGGCGAAGTGATTAGAACCAAAACTCAAGTAGAATGCCAAGATGCAGCAAACCCGAATGTGGGTGTTGAATATAAAAATTTTTGTGTGGAGTGTTTGCCTTCCTATATAGCTAATTTAACTCAAACCTATTATATCCCGGTAAGTCCGGTCAAACTAACTAATTCCATTCAATTCGGAATGGGACCACAATCTTCTGGACCTGGCGTAAGAGGAATTGCTTTTAACGGAGTTCGATTTGATGCTCCGGCACCAGTAAACATTATTTTGGCAGCTTATACATTGGCGCCATTTGACGATGCCGGTGGACATATCAATTTGGCAGCGGGTTACCATTATCATGCAGCCAATGGAAAATCTAAAGAAATTGCCCAAACAGATGGACATTCGCCTATGATTGGTTATGCAATTGATGGACATGGATTATATGCCAGGCTTGATGCTAATGGCTCTGAATCGACCGATTTAGATGAATGCAGAGGCCATAATGATGCAGTAAGAGGGTATCATTATCATGTTGATAAAGCTGGAGCGAACAATTTTATTAATTGTTTGAAAGGGGCTTATGTCAACTAATTTTTTAAATCCCACAACAATGAAAAGAAATATAATAGGAATTCTGTTGCTTTTTACTAGCATTTCCATATTTGCGCATCAATCGGATCTGTCAACAGTAATGATTTCTAAGGACGAAAAAGGCAAATGCTTTTTACAGATATACAGTTCACTAACCGCATTTGAAGGCGAGATAGATTACAAATATTCCAAGAACGCCTATAAAACACCCGAAGAGTTCAGGGCATTGGCAATAGAGCATTTCAAAAAAAATGTTTTGTTTATTTGCAATGAAAAAAACACTCTCAAATTTGGCAAACCCATAGTATTGTTGGGACATGAAACCAAACTGGTTGTAGAGATATTTGGTTTTCCTGAAAACATTAAGTCGATGTATTTTAAAAATACAATGTTTATGGATATTCCAAATAATCAAAGCTCCTTGATCATATTAAAAAAAGGCTTGCCCAAGCAACGATTCATTTTGAATAATGAGAATAAGCAACAGATTGATTTAGTTCTGGAAGATGGGAAATGGGAATCAACTGCTGCAAATTCAAACTTATCAATGTCGCTCTTTTTGTTTTGGGGTTCCATAGTAGTCCTGCTATTGTGTTTTATGCTGTTTTTCAAACGATTTATACCTGCTCTTGGGTCGAAAAAATTCCTTTTAATACTATTTCTTTCAACTGCTTCATTAGCTCAAAACAACAAACAAAATATTCGTGGAATTGTTATAGACAAATTATCTCATACACCTTTAGTGGGTGCAACGATTCAAATAATTAATACAGACAAGTATGCCATAACAGATGAAAATGGAGCGTATATATTATCGGATATTTCTCCAGATAGGTATGAACTTAAAATCTCATACATAGGCTATAAAGAAGTAATAATTCCGAATGTAATTGTAACTTCGGGTAAAGAGGTTATTTCAGACATTACGATGGAAGAGGAATATAATAAATTAAACGAAGTAGTTATTAAATCATCCAACAAAGCAGGTACGATTAATAAGCTAGCTACCGTAAGTGCCCGAACATTTTCTATGGAAGAAGTCAATTGTTATGCTGGCGGAAGAAGTGATGTTGCTCGTTTGGCAGCAAATTTTGCGGGTGTTAGCACTCCCGATGACAGCAGAAATGATATAGTAATTAGAGGAAATTCACCAGTGGGTGTATTGTGGCGCATTGACGGAATGAATGTAACCAATCCCAATCACTTTGCATCGGTCGGAACTACTGGTGGAGCTGTAAGTGCTTTGAATACCAATTTATTGAAGAATTCCGATTTCTTTACTTCTGCTTTTCCTGCCGAATATGGCAATGCAACATCGGGTGTTTTTGATATAGGTTTTAGAAATGGAAATTCAAAAAAGAGCGAAACTACTATTCAATTGGGTGTTATTACAGGTCTTGAAGCCACGACTGAAGGACCAATTAACAAAGAAAAAGAGTCCTCCTATTTGGTAGGTTATCGCTATGGATTGGCTGGTGTTGCGAATGTGATTGGAGTGGATATAGGAACAACAGCAACACCGTCTTACCAAGATTTATCGTTTAAATTGAACAGCGGCACTTCTAAATTAGGCAAATTTTCAATGTTTGGGATTTTGGCTTCCAGCACCATAAATATTGAAGGTGGAAATTCAAATTCTTTGTATGGAAATGGCAATCAAGTTGATTTTGCCAGTAAAATTGGAATAGTTGGTTTGAATCATTTTAAACAAATTAACACTAAATCGTTTATCAGTTCGACCATTGGATTGAATTATTCCAAAACAGACCAAACTTCTTATGATTTTGACAGAATGGCAAATGCTACTTTTACCAAAGAAGTGAGCAATGTGGCCAAAACTGGCTATAATTTTAGCACCACTTACAATTTAAAAGTAAACTCCAAGGTTTTTATAAAAGCAGGTATTCAAGATGAATTGATGGGCTTGGATCTATTTTATAAAACAAAACAAAATAGCACCGATGCTTGGAAACAAGTATGGGATAATAACAGTTATACTAATTTGGCGCAGGCTTTTGTTCAGGCTAAATACAACATTAGCGAAAAGTTGATTTTAAATGCGGGCGTTCATTCGCAAAAGTTTTTCTTGAATAATTCGTTTTCGGTTGAACCTCGTTTGGGATTGAAATATGCTGTAAATAGCAAAAGCGGTTTTAGTTTGGGTTATGGTTTACACTCACAAATGCAACCGATTAATGTTTATTTCCTTCAAACTCAAAATACGGATGGTTCATACTTTTACAACAACAAAAATTTAGATTTTACCAAAAGTCAGCACTTTGTTTTGGGATATGATTTGCAACCGTTTCAGGATTGGCGATTGAAAACCGAAGTCTATTATCAAGCTATTTCTAATGTTCCGGTGAATACTTTTTCCAGCAGTTATTCAATGCTGAACACGGGTTCGAGTTTCAAAACCGACTTGGAAGACAATCTGGTCAATGCTGGAACGGGAACGAATTATGGTGCAGAAATTACCATTGAGAAATTCTTCAGCAAGGGTTATTATGGTTTGTTTACGTCGTCTTTATACAGCTCAAAATACCAAGGAAGTGATGGCGTAGAACGAAATACGGCATTCAACGGAAAATATGTTTTCAATGTATTAGGAGGAAAAGAATGGAAAGTAGGAATTGAAAGCAGAAATAAAATTTCGACAGACGTTAAATTCACCAATGCTGGCGGAAGAGCTTACACTCCAGTAAATATTACGGCATCGCAAGATGCAGGTCGCGAAGTGTTATCAACTGATGCCTATTCGGCTAATTACACCAATTATTTCCGATTGGATCTAAAAGGAAGCTACACCATTAATAGCAAAACCAAGAAGCTATCCCAATCTTTTTCGTTGGATTTACAAAATGTAACCAATCATAAAAATATGTTTTCACAAACGTATGATACCCAAAAAGCGAGTTTGAATACGACCTATCAATTGGGTTTCTTTCCTAATTTTATTTATAAATTGCA
>CAMDPE010000015.1 GCA_945903795.1 Lutibacter flavus
AATTGTTGAAATCCCACAATAAGGCCATACAAACAACTTCTTCTTCGATGATTCCCACAAACAATTGCGATTTTCCGGCGGCTATTCTTTCACTAATTTTAAAAAGTGGTTGCCGCTCACTGGGCGGAAAGGCTTCCTGATAAATAAGCATCGCATCATCGTAATCAATGTCTTTTGTATCTAAAATTTGTTTAAAAATTAATGGCATCATCTATAAAAACATTTCTTTTAAAATTAGCGTTGATTGCGATTGTCTTGCGCCAGCCAGAATTTTCAATTAAAATGAAAACCCCTATTTATTTGATCTGAATTTGCAGCCATTTGAGGATTTCCGTTAAAGCCGAAGGTGAAAATGTCTGTTCAATCATAGCATATTCATTTGGCGAGCCTGTTTCACATTCCTGAAATAAATGATTCAAATTTGGCAATACTTTTGTGGTTATTTTTTTGTTTCCGCCTTTTGCCAACGCATTTTTTATCGCTTCCAAATTTTCTTTTGGCGGAACCTGTAAATCTTTTTCGCCATTAAGTGCCAATACCGGACAATTGACTTTTTCCAAAGCAATGGCCGGATCGTATTTTATAAAATATTGCATCCAAGGATTCGCAATTTGGTTGATCTGCAATTTTATATAATCCTCTTCGCTCATTCCGGCAATTTTAGTAGCATTTGGGTCGGCAGCCAAAGCTTGTTTTACGTAGGTTGTCAATTCCGTTTTTAACTGTGCGGTATTTGTGGATTTTTTTACCATTTCGAAAATGCCCTTGTTCATTGTATGCGCTTTTTGCAAATCTTCATTGGGCATTCCGGCTGCTTTGCCTATCAATTCCTGTTGCAATAAAAGCAGTTGATCACCTGGAATTCCGGTTCCTGCGAGCAATATGACAAAAGCAATATCATTGGAATTGTTGGCTACCATTGGGGCAATGATGCCGCCTTCGCTGTGTCCAATCAATCCTATTTTTGTTTTATTTATTTCCTTTCTGGTTTTTAAATATTGAACGCCGGCTTCAACATCCGCAGAAAAATCCAACGTTGTGGCTGTATTGAAATCTCCTTTTGACAAAGCGGTGCCCCGATCATCAAAACGCAATACCGCAATGCCGTTTTTTGTTAAAAAGTCGGCTAAAACAAGAAACGGTTTGTGTCCCAACAATTCTTCATCCCTGTTTTGGGGTCCGCTTCCGCTGATCAAAACCACTGCGGGAAAAACACCTTCTTTTTGTGGCAATGTCAATGTTCCGGCCAAGGTAATTCCGGCACTATTATTTTCAAAAGTGATGTCTTCCGAATGATAGGCATAAGGCTTAGCAGGCTCTTGCGGACGTACAATTATTTCCTTTTCAACAGGCGCTTTAGATAAATTCATCGGAAAAGTGAATCCGCTTTGTTTAAAATTACCGACAACAATCTGATCATTTCCTATAATGCCTTCATAGTCGATTCCTGCATTTGCAATCGAAAATTTTAAAATGGCATTTTCAAAACTTGTTGAAGTTACCGGAATTCCGGTTGCGCCCTGGTCCGGACTGTCCATTGTTGCCGTGTAGCCATTTTCCGTTTTTAAAACATTAAAAACAAGCCTTAATTGTGTTCCCTGAACTTTTAAGATTCCATTCCATTGTCCGGTTACGTCTTGTCCGATAGCCAATAAAGAAACCATTCCTGCCAATAATGCTATGGTGATTTTTCTCATTTTTGATTTGTTGTTTAATGTTTTTGCCAACTTCCTTTTTGAAAAATAATTCAATATCGTATCAAATATATCGATTAAATTTTTGACATCTATCAAAGAATTTAAAAAAGGATTTAATTTTTGAAGGCATCGCTTCATCGGCGTTGCCCACTGGTAAATTAACCTGTAAAAACAAAAAAAGAGACGAAGCACGTCTCTTTTTTGATAGATTTTTTTTAAGTTTTCTGTTTTATTTTACTTGTGTTTGCGCATACAAACGGCTTACTTCATTCCAGTTAACAACATTCCAAATAGCCTGTAAATAATCGCCGCGTTTGTTTTGATATTTTAAATAATACGCGTGTTCCCATACATCAATGCCAAAAATAGGCGTTCCTTTTACAGGTGCATCATCCATCAGCGGATTGTCCTGATTTGGTGTTGAGCAAATAACCAGTTTATTTTCTGGTGTTACCACCAACCAAGCCCATCCCGATCCAAAACGCGTTGCAGCTGCTTGCGTTAATTGCGTTTTAAAAGCTTCCATACTGCCGAAAGTTGTTTCAATGGCGGCAGCCAATTCAGGAGAAAGTTTTGTGCTTTTGTTTGGCGTAAGCACATTCCAAAACAAGGTATGGTTGTAGTGGCCACCGGCGTTGTTTCTGATGGCCGTTGAATACTTGGAAATATTACCCAAAATGGCATTCATATCCGTATCTCCTTCTAGTCCCGCTTCTTTCAAGGCTTTATTAAGGTTATTTACATACCCAGCGTGGTGCTTAGTAAAGTGAATTTCCATTGTTTGGGCATCCACAAAAGGTTCCAAGGCGTCATAAGCATAAGGCAATGGTGCTTGCGTAAATTGCGCAAACGCACTGCTGGAAATTAAGGCAAAAACCATAAATTTAAGTACTGTTTTCATTTTTATATTTTTTAGTTATTGACAAAAATAAGCTTCTAACAATTGGAACACAAATTGTCAACCTTAAAATAATGCCAAAAAACATTTTGTTGATTTTCTTTCCTAAATTAAAATTTAAAAAGGCGGTCCATTTTACAGACCACCTTTTCTAATTAATAAATGTGTTAAAAACTTCATTTATAAGACCTTGCAGCCTAAAAAATGAAACTTAAATTAAGCCAGATCATAACGATCCTGGTTCATCACTTTGGTCCATGCAGCTACGAAATCGTGCACAAACTTCTCTTTGTTATCATCTTGTGCATAAACTTCAGCATAAGCTCTCAATATTGAATTTGAACCAAAAACCAAGTCAACACGTGTGGCTGTCCATTTGGTTACTCCTGTTTTTCTGTCCACTATATTGTAAAGATTGTTGGCAACAGGCTTCCATGAGTAATTCATATCCGTAAGGTTCACAAAGAAATCATTGCTTAATATGCCTTCTTTTTGAGTGAATACCCCGTGTTTGGAGCCTCCGTAATTGGCACCTAAAACGCGCATTCCGCCTATAAGCACAGTCATTTCAGGAGCTGTTAACCCCATCAATTGTGTTCGGTCAAGCATCAGTTCTTCAGGTTTCACTTCATAGTCTTTTTTCACCCAGTTTCTATAAGCATCGTGCAATGGTTCAAGATCTGCAAATGAATCAGCATCGGTCATTTCAGCTGTGGCATCACCTCGTCCTGCGCTAAAAGGCACTGTTATGTTTACGCCCGCTTCATGAGCTGCTTTTTCAACCGCAGCAGATCCTCCCAAGACAATCAAATCGGCTATACTTACTTTTTTATGCAAACCAGATTGAATTTCAGTAAGCTTATTCAAAACTTTTTGTAAACGCTCAGGCTCATTTCCTGCCCAGTCTTTTTGAGGTGCCAAACGAATTCTGGCTCCGTTTGCTCCGCCTCTGTAGTCTGATCCTCTAAACGTTCTTGCGCTGTCCCAAGCAGTATTGATAAGTTCTGTTTTGGACAATCCGCTATTTAATAAGGTTTGTTTTAAATCGACAATTTCCGATTCGCTCAAAGTATAATTAACTGCAGGTACAGGGTCTTGCCAGATTAAATCTTCTTGAGGTGCATCGGGACCTATATAACGTATTTTAGGACCAAGATCGCGGTGGGTCAATTTAAACCAGGCTCTGGCAAAAACTTCCGTAAAATATTCTTGGTCTTTATGAAAACGCTCTGAAATCTTTCGGTATTCAGGATCCATTTTCAAGGCCATATCAGCATCGGTCATAATTGGATTACGGCGAAGGTTTGGAATGTGGGCATCAAATGGTTTATCCTCTTCCGCAATATTAACAGGCTCCCATTGCCATGCGCCTGCCTTACTTTTCTTAAGTTCCCAATCATATTTGAACAATAAATTAAAATACTCATTGTCCCACCGGGTAGGATTTGTGGTCCATGAACCTTCAAGTCCGCTTGAAACAGTATCTTCGGCATTTCCTTTCCCTGTGGGATTTATCCATCCAAAACCTTGATCTTCCAAATTTGCGCCCTCTGGGCTTTGGCCTAAAATGGTAGCATCACCATTACCGTGGCATTTACCTACAGTATGTCCTCCAGCTGTAAGCGCAACGGTTTCCTCATCATTCATTGCCATACGCTTAAAAGTAGTGCGCACATCTTGGGCAGTTCTCAAAGGGTTTGGAATACCATCAACTCCTTCAGGATTTACATAGATGAGTCCCATTTGAACTGCTGCCAAAGGATTTTCTAAAGTCTCACGATTTTCATCATTGTCATAGCGATTTTTAGTTGCTGCCAGCCATTCTTTTTCTGATCCCCAATAAATATCTTTTTCGGGATGCCAAATATCTTGACGTCCTCCAGCAAATCCAAATGTTTTTAATCCCATTGATTCATAGGCCATATTACCGGCTAAAATGAATAAATCGGCCCACGAAAGTTTGTTGCCGTATTTTTTCTTGATTGGCCATAACAATCTTCGGGATTTGTCAAGATTAACATTATCTGGCCAGCTGTTCAGCGGTGCAAAACGCTGATTTCCTGTATTGCTTCCTCCACGTCCATCAGAAATTCTATAGGTTCCTGCAACATGCCAGGCCATACGTATCATCAAGCCGCCATAATGTCCCCAATCTGCCGGCCACCAGTCCTGGCTGTCAGTCATTAATGCTGTTAAGTCCTTTTTTACTGCGGCTAAATCCAGCTTTTTAAATTCTTCAGCATAGTTAAAATCGGCTCCCAAAGGATTTGTTTTGGTGTCATGTTGATGTAAGATGTCTAAATTTAGTGCTTTTGGCCACCAATCCATTACCGTGTTACTTACCTCTGTGTTGGCTCCGTGAACAAACGGGCACTTACCGCCTCCATTAGTTGCATTGCTATTTTCCATATTTTTCTTATTTAAAATTTTAATCTTTACAAATTAACATATTTGAAATCATATTTTTATATAACTTTAAACTATAAAATCTATATAATTATAAGATAAATTTATAATCGTTAAAGCAATATATTTCTATTAAGCGAAGCAAAAAAGAGGCTATTTGCCAATAAACACAACGATTCGTTTTTAACAAAATCCTTTTTATGCACCAAGAAATTGATAAATCTGTGAGAAATTCCCAAATATTTATCTCATAAATTTAAGTAATATTTTGGAAATCACATGCACAGCGCTCAATTTTAATTTTGAATTATGAATTTTAAATTAAATGCGTTAAGGATAGAACGATTTGTTTGAGCGCTCCCGTTTTTTCGGGACGCGAGTAGTGATAGCCTGACCTGCAAGGGAACGCCCAAATAATTACGATCATTTTGCACTCAAAACCACTAATCACAACACTTTTATGATAGAAATCTGGTTATTTAAAGTTAAACAACAACGGAAAAAGGAACGTTACCAAAGCGGTCCAAATGCCATAAATCGGGATAAATAATGCGATTATATTTTCAACTTTTTGCACTTCGGATTTTCCTCTCAGGATCAAAAATAATTTATGCGCCACTAAAATAAGGTTGATGAATATCAATAAATTGGCGCCTAAAACAGCTATTCTGTTGGGTGTTATTCCAAATTCCACCAGGCGGAATGCGATGGCCGAAAGCGCGATGCCATTTAATATAATGGTGAGTGCCGAAAGTCCGAATAAAAACAACAGGTTCAGTTTTTGGTTGCCGTTTTTGGTTGCCGCGGTTACGGAAAATAGAATGATGGCCATAACGCCGATCAATAATGCATTGAAAATCAATAAAAAATTACGGTCGTTGTAGGGGTTTTTCCCGGTGTAAATGATGGCAATCAGAAAAATTAACAGTGTCACAAAAACGATTGGTGTGAATATTCGCGCAATTACAGGAGAAATTTTATTCACCAATTGTGGGTTGTTTTGAACCAAATAAGTTGCCAAAATTGGAATTGCAGGCGCTCCCCAAACCGCAATATGCTGTGCGAAAAAATCTTCTATTTTGAGCCCGATTAGTTCGAATAATCCAATGGTAATGCCAGTAAACAAAATCCCTGATAGCACCATTACGGCAGTCATTACCACAAAATCGCCATTATAACGGAGAAAATCGATTTTCTTTTGGGTATCATTTAAATTTCCGCCAACAAAAGTATAGCCCACAACGGTCCATAAAAATATTGGCAAATGAATGCAGGCCAGAATAATTGAGTCGCTTTTATCATTATCGGGCAAAAAATTAATGTAAAATACCGACACTAAAATAGCGATGAGCGGAAACAGCAGTCTATTGATTCCGAGCCTTTGTTTAAAAGCAAAATAAGCTGTTAGCATAGGAAATACGATAAACCCAATATTACGTGGAAAAAAGAAATCCTCATCTATGCTGAAAAATTGCGGGATTTGCGCAATAAGTCCGGCGATGAATATCGCAACAGCCACAAAAATAAGGTCGTTTTTTTGGCCCCAAAATATTTCTTCCTGCGGATAATTGAGTCTTTCGTTCCAAATTTGTGCGGTGGAATTTTCTTTTATAGTTGGATAAATGGCGTTAAAATCCTTTTGAAAAGCTGTTTTATTTTTCCGGTATAATTTTTCGAGCTGTTTTGGATTGTCAATTTTTTGAACGATTTCTGCTTTCAAATTGTTCAGTTCATCCCCCAAATAGGTTTCGGTTGTTGCTTCCATAGTCAATTGCTTTTAGATTTCTTTGTTGTTTAAAATCGATTTAATTATAGTTAACTTGACAGATTAATTAACCGCTCAAGCGCATCAAGATGTTCGCTGAAGGCTTTTTTTCCTGCGGCTGTTGTGGCGTAAGATGTGTTTGGTTTTTTACCGATAAATTGTTTTTTGACGGCTATAAATTCCAGTTTTTCCAAGGCGTTTAAATGGCTCGCCAAATTGCCGTCGGTAACGTGCAACTGCTCTTTGAGTGCGGAAAAATCGACAAAATCATTCACCATGAGGATTGACATAATGCCCAACCGCATCCTGCTTTCAAATGCCTTATTTAAATCCTCGATATAATTTTTCACCGCTCGTGTTTAAAGTAAATTTTTATGCCGTAAACCATATGCAGTATTCCAAATCCGAATGCCCAAAAAAGCAATCCGTAATCAACAAATAAGGAAGCTATCAGCCCAACTGCCACTTCAATAATGCCCAAATAACGAATTTCGTTTATGGCATATTTACTTGCATTGATCAACGCCAATCCGTAAAAAATTAAGGTAGTCGGAGCCATTAACTCCAAATGGCCATGATAAAATAAAATGAGGCTATAAATACCGCCTGCCGCAAGCGGAATCATCATATTGATCAAAAGTCGGGATGCAGTGGCGTCCCAAACAGGCAACCCTTGTTTTTTGGCATTTCTGACAGCAAAATAAATACCCGTTAAGAGCGATAAGATCAACACCACCATAAAATCGGCGAACATAAATGTATAAGTTGCTGTTACTTCCGCTACATTTTGTGCAGCAAAAGACTGATAATATCCAGGTTCATTTAAACCAAGTCCAAGAAATATGTATGCTGCTGCAACACCTGCGATTGCAATCACCCCAATTATAATCCCAGCAATGCCGCTTAGGGATAAAAACTTGGAGGAACGTTCCATTAAATTGCGTATTTCCCTCAGGTCGGCCAACTGATCTTGCTTTTTGTCCATGTATTTTAATATTAAAAGTACTTTGAGTCACAAAGTAACAAATAAAAAAAATAGCAGACAAATTTTTTTCAATTAAATTTTGATGGTGATTTAGTCAAAAAAACGCCTACATTTATAGAAATAAATTGTTTAAAAATTGCTAAAACATTCATTTCATTTTAATTGACAAATAACCTAAAGCCATCTTCTATATACTTGGGATTGGATTGCTGTTTGGATTGTTTTGATAAGTTACTAAATTATGATGACAAAAATTGATGAAAGAAAAAATATTATCGTTCGCTTAAAATCAAACTACAAGGGAAATACTAAAGGAATTGATAAAAAAATACAATATTTAAAATTTATGAGTATTTTGAATATCACTATGTGTATATTTTGTGGCGGAATTATTTTAATAAGTATAATTTCGGAACAATTTGGATTTCAGATTCTTAAATGGGAAAAATCTAGTTTAATCGTTATTTTAAGTATAATGTTTTTCTTAAATTTTCCCAATGATGTTTATGAATATATATTACTGAAACATCTAAAGAAAATAAATAATTTTAAAGACTTTCGTGAGTTAGAAAAATTGAATTCTGAATTAAAAAATTTGATTGATAAGTTAAATTACAGGAAAAAAGTGAATATTTTTTTAGTTAGTTTTATTATCCTTATTCTAATCATGAGCTTATGGCAAAATGCCTTTGACAACAATCCTATTTGGATTTATATAAAAATACCTATTTTGATCTTTTATGGATTAGTTATATTTCGATTTTTTAAAGCATATGTTATTTTATCAAAAAATATAATAAAAGTTGAAAATACTATGATAAACAACACATAATTTAGAAGCTCCAATTGAAACTAGCAAAAGCCAAAAAACATTCAACAAATACAATTAATTAAAATGGAAAACAAAAACCGTGGATGGCAAAGAATTTTGCTATTGATAGTGCCCTACATCTTAATTGTTGGAATATTCCAATATATTGGCAAGTTAATCGCAAAAGCGGACTTCGAAGACATAAATTTTCAAAAAACATCTGAACAACATATTATCATATCATTTTTCACATTACTTGGAACATTCCTCGTTATTTGGCTATTTATGAAATATCTTGATAAAGAGCGTTTTATAAAGGTCGGTTTTGACACCAAAAACAGGCTAAATGAGTTTTTTGTTGGCATTGTAATTGGCGCATTTATAATGACTGCCGGCTATTTAATATTGCTATTTTTAGGAGAAATAAATTTTGAAAGGGTGATTTTTGATATTAAAGAAATCATTATTTCCATTTTTCTGTTCATCATTGTTGCGGTGAT
Organism: Lutibacter flavus; assembly: GCA_945903795.1. Lineage (GTDB taxonomy): Bacteria > Bacteroidota > Bacteroidia > Flavobacteriales > Flavobacteriaceae > Lutibacter > Lutibacter flavus_A. The sequence goes on from CAMDPE010000015.1 coordinate 9,063, forward strand.
GGAAGAATTGCTAATGAGAGGCTATATTTTGAAAAATTTCATGATTTCATTTAACAAATATGTGGCCTTAATTATGTCATCCGTATTATTCTCTTTAATGCACGTATTCAATCCAAATATTGATTTATTTACTTTGACAAATATATTTTTGGCCGGAATCCTTTTGGGAATCTCGTACATTCATACAAAAAACTTATGGTTTCCAATTGCTTTGCATTTAAGTTGGAACCTGTTTCAAACAATTTTAGGGTTCAATGTCAGTGGACAAAAAACTTATTCGCTGATTGAGTTTGGCATCACTGAAAACAATCTGTTAAATGGCGGAAAATTTGGATTTGAAGGTTCCATTTTATCCCTTATTGCAATGTTGATAACGATTGTGGGCATAGAAATTTATTACAGACGACAAAAGGCAGCCACAACGCCAAAAGAAGTTTATGCTGAAATTTAAACTGGCTTAAAACCGATAGAATTTTAAAGCGTATCAACAGGAAGTTTGTATGTTGGATCTTCCATAATATTCACATCAATAATAGCTTCGGCATTTTTTAACAGTAAAATACAGTCTTGGCTCAAGTGGCGCAAATGCACTTTTTTGCCTATTTTATGATAACGGTGTGTAAGTCCGTTTAACGCTTCGATCGCCGACATATCAGCAACCCGGCTTTCCCGAAAATCGATAATCACTTCCGCAGGATCGTTCAACACATCAAATTTTTCAGCAAAAGCAGTCACGGAACCAAAAAATAGCGGTCCGTAAATTTCGTAATGTTTTACGCCCGAATCATCAATATATTTTCTAGCGCGAATTCGTTTGGCATTTTCCCAGGAATATGCCAGAGCCGATAAAATAACGCCAATCAACACAGCGATGGCCAAATTATGCGAAATGGCAGTTATCAATGTTACCAAAACCATCACCAACACATCAGACAAAGGCATTTTTTTAAAAGTTTTTAAACTTGCCCATTCAAAAGTTCCGATGGCCACCATAAACATCAAACCAACCAAAGCTGCCATAGGCAATTGTTCAATTAGACCTGATCCGAACATAATAAAAACCAGCAGCATTACGGAAGCCACGATACCCGACAATCTTGCTCGCGCGCCGGCTGAAGTATTGATTAAACTTTGTCCGATCATAGCACAACCGCCCATTCCCGACAAAAATCCCGAAGCAATATTTGCAGTTCCTTGCGCAATGCATTCTCTGTTTCCGTTTCCGCGGGTTTCGGTGATTTCATCAATCAAATTCAAGGTTAACAAACTTTCAATCAAACCAACACCGGCAACAATACAGGCAAAAGGAAATATAATTTTTAAAGTTTCAAAATCCAGAGGAATATTTGGGATTCCCAATGGCGGAAATCCACCTTTGATAATTTCACCGGCATTCAACGTGTCGGCAACAGACATTGTATCAATCCCAAATCCTATAGCGATGGCTGACACCACCAAAATTGCAATTAAAGATGAAGGCACAACTTTTGTCAATTTTGGCAATCCCCAAATGATAAGCATTGTTAACATCGTTAACCCAAGCATTGTGAGCATTTGCGTTCCTTCCAATAAATTATCGGTTCCCTTTTGATAAAAATTTGGAAACTGGGCCATAAAAATAATGATGGCCAATCCGTTTACAAACCCAAACATAACAGGATGCGGCACCAACCGAATAAACTTCCCCAATTTCAAAACGCCTGCAAGAATTTGCAAAAGTCCCGCAATAATTACGGTCGCAAAAACATATTGCAACATGGTTTCGGAAGAAATTCCCGGGAAAGAGTTTCGCAATTCTAATATCAACCCAACAAAAATTACCGCAATTGCACCGGTAGCTCCAGAAATCATTCCAGGTCTTCCGCCCAAAACCGATGTTACAAATCCCATAACAAATGCTGCATACAATCCTGTTAACGGCGAAAATCCGGCGATCATTGCAAACGCAATTGCCTCAGGAACAAGTGCCAATGCCACTGTTATTCCTGATAACACTTCGGTTTTATAATTTAACTTTTGCGATAAATCATATAAATTGACTATTTTTTTCATGCTTTGGATAGAATGGTTTGAGACAATTCGAAATAAATTGCATCAAATAAATGTGATTAAATATATTAACTGATTTTTTTTTGATTTAATGATTGTAAATCAAAACGGAGTAACTGTAATAAAATAAATGCCGGTTTTCATAATGGGCGCAAAAGTACGCTTTTTATTAAAAGGACCAAATCACTTGAAATTTGGGAGCTAAAAAAATAAAATCAGTCTACTTTTTGCTGATGATTTAAAGTTGAATTATCAAAATAATGACACAAAAATGATAATCGGACAATAATTATTTTTTTGCTAAAAATATTCATTTGAATACCTATATTTATCTTTTAGATTTAAATCGATTTTATGAAAGCAGTTTTATCAATCTTATTATTATTTGTTTCTTTAACAATTTCAGCACAAAAAAAAATATTGGACCACACCGATGTTGAACTTTGGAATACCATAAAAAACAAAGCCATTTCTTCGGATGGAAATTTTGTCATGTATTCTTTAGAAAAAGGAGAACAAGATCAATTTTTAAACATTAAAGATGCCAATGCCAATTTAATTTTTGAACATCAAAGAAGTGAAGAAGGTAAATTTACCCACAATTCCAAGTTTGCAATTTTTACGGTTAAGCCGTTTAAAGACAGTATCCGAGCAATGCAACGCAAAAAAATTGACAAAGAAAAACTTCCAAAAGACAGTTTAGGTATCTATAATTTAACGGAAAAATCTTTGGTTAAAATTGGCAATGTAAAATCGTATAAAATTCCAGAAAAATGGGAAGGTTATGTGGCTTATTTGTTAGATGAAGCAAAGGTTGACCAAAAGAAAAAAACCGAAAGCAAAGAAAAAGACAGCATAAAACCAAAAACCACAAAAAAAATAAAAAAAGTAGGGAAAGATACCGGCTATCATTTGGTCATCAGAAATCTTAATTCGGGCAAGCAGGACACGGTTAAATTTGTGAAAGATTTCATTTTTGCCAAAGAAGGAAAACGTTTGGCTTACATCACTTCGGGTGTTGATTCTACTTCAGGCGAAGGGGTTTATATCATCGATTTAGAAAGCAACAAAATCAGCAATGTTTTTAAAAGCGATAAGGCTAAATATGCACAGTTAAGTTTTAGTGATTCGGGCAAAAATTTAAGTTTTGTTGTTGATGCAGATTCCACAAAAATACAAGTGCGTCCTAACGAATTGTACCTATGGCGCGATGGAAATAAAATGGCTAAAAAGCTTGTGGATAATACTACTTCTCCAAAAAATTACCTGGTTTCTGCGGATGGTAAAATCTCTTTTTCAAAAGATGAAACCAAACTATATTTTGGTTTGGCAAAACCGCCTATCGTTAAAGACACCATGTTGTTAGCCGAAGAAATTGTAAATGTTGAAGTTTGGACTTACAATGAACCGCGATTATATACTGTACAAGAAATTGAGCTTAAAAATGATTTAAAGAAATCTTTTGAAACAGTCATTCATTTAAAAAATGATAAATTAATTCAGTTGGCAACTGTTGAATTTCCAGAAGCTGAAATTGGAAATGAGGGAAATGCCCTATTTGCCTTGGTAAATGCCTCGATGCCTTATGAGTTGGAAAGTCAGTGGACCGGCCAAAACGCCCGGGATTATGCCCTTGTGAATATCAATACCGGTGAAACCACAAAAATATTAAATAATATGGCCGGGCGCGTGATGTTGAGTCCTAAAGGAAAATATGCGTATGGATTCAATCCTGTGGAACGCGAATGGTTTGCGCTGAATCTGGCTTCAAAAAAATTAAAAAAATTAACTTCCGGCAAAGTTTTTTATGATGAATTAAACGATTCACCCGATCATCCCAATTCTTATGGTTTGGCAGGTTGGACCACCAATGATGCAGCCATTATTATCTATGACAGGTATGATATTTGGGAATTTAATCCGGATAATGGCCAAAGCAGAAAATTAACAAATGGCCGCGACTCAAAAATTGTTTTCAGATATGCAAAAACGGATACTGAAGAACGATTTATGCCGACAGATAAAGATTGGCTGTTGACCAATTTTAACGAAATTAATAAGTATTCCGGTTATTATAAATTGAATGCCAAAACTTTAAATAGTGAACAACTTATTATGGAACCTTACAGTTATTCAACGCCTGTAAAAGCCAGAGAAAGTGAAAAAGTAATTTTTACCAGAGAATCTTTTATTGAATTTCCAAATATTCATTATTCAGATTTAAATTTTAAAAAACCTGTGGTCATAAGCAATGCAAATCCGCAGCAAAAAGACTATAATTGGGGAACTGCCGAGCTGATAAAATGGACGTCTTTAGACGGTATTGAACTTACGGGAATGTTAATTAAGCCCGAAAATTTCGATCCAAATAAAAAATACCCGTTGTTGGTAAATTTTTATGAAAGAAGTTCCGATGATTTAAATAACCACAGATCACCTGCCTACGGACGATCATCCATCAATTATAGCTTTTACGCAAGCCGCGGTTATGTCATTTTTAATCCGGATATACAGTATCGTATCGGTTACCCGGGCGAGAGCGCTTTCAATTGTGTTATTCCCGGAGTCACTTCATTGATAGAAAAAGGTTTTATAGACAAAGACAATATTGGTGTTCAAGGACATAGTTGGGGAGGTTATCAAATTGCTTATTTGGTAACAAAAACCGATATTTTTAAGGCTGCGGAATCTGGTGCCCCTGTTGCAAATATGATAAGTGCTTATGGCGGAATTCGCTGGTGGACAGGTTTAAGCAGACAGTTTCAGTACGAACATACGCAAAGCAGAATAGGCGGAACTCCTTGGGAATATCCTGCCCGTTACACAGAAAATTCACCTATTTTTAATATGGATAAAATAAATACGCCATTGTTAATTATGCACAATGATGCTGATGGTCACGTGCCTTGGTATCAGGGAATTGAATTTTTTACGGCTTTGCGAAGGCTGGGAAAACCTTCCTGGTTTTTAAATTATAATGAGGAGCCGCACTGGCCTGTAAAATATCAAAATCGTAAAGATTTCAATATAAGAATGGCGCAGTTTTTTGATTACTATTTAAAAGGTGGTTTAAAACCTGTTTGGATGGATCGTGGTGTTCCTGCAATTGAAAAGGGAATCAATCAGGGCTTGGAACTAATTCCGGTTGAAGCCAAGAATTAAAAGTTTTAATTTGTCAAAACAACAGTTTTCTCCTTAAAATCTTGGCCATAAATTTTAATCTATTGTTTCTAAAGTTAAAAATTATTATAATCACTTTCTTCAATAAAATATTTTGAAGTAATGACTCAACTGTTTATTTTTCTAAAAATAAAAAAGGGTTCAATTTAAATAAATTGAACCCTTTCAATGATATTTACACTTTTTAAAAAGTGCTCTCCAGAAAATAATCCTTAAAATTAATTTTTCATTGTTTTAACAGCTGGTGCAAAAGTTGTTGCCTTTTTGTTTAGGATGTCATTTATAAAAGTTCTAATATCTTTGGATGAAGGCCTTGGCGCATGTTGTGAAATAATGTTGCCTTCTGCATCTAACATAATAGACCTTGGAATAAGTCCTACACTATAAAATTTCATAAATTCGGATTGCAAACCATCGTCTGCCAGCAATTGTATGCCTCCCACATTTTTTTCAGGAACCATCGCGCGCCATTTATCATATTCATTTTTAGCATCGATAGAAATGTTTACAAATACAATATTTTCATTGTTTTTATATTCCTTGATAATCTCTGTTAAGTAAGGCATTTCTTTGATACACGGTCCACACCATGTTGCCCAAATTTCTACATAAACAATTTTGCCCTTTAAATCTTCTAATGATGTTTTTCCGCCTGCATGATTTTCATAATCAAATCCTACCGAAGCCATTTCTGGCTTTGTTGAATTAGCATTCTTATATCTTGTAGTCAATTTTTCTTTCATATAATCACTCGTTAAAAGTGCCATTATTTCGATATAATCCTTTTCGAAGTTTTCATTTTTAGCATTCATCAATTTAAAAAGCATACTCACCGCATTGTCTCTTATTTCCGCACTTTTCAAATCTTTAATGTATTGTTTTGTATAGGCAATCACAGATAGATTTGGATCTTTTTCCATAGCTTCATTGGTCTTATGTCTCAAGTTTTCAAACACCAAATTTCTATAATTTCCATTATTTAAAAACGATTGCTCATCATCAACATACATATTTTTAATCGGGTCATAGTAATCTAAGGGTAATTCCGGATGAATCTGTGTGTGGTAAAAATTAAACTTGTCATAATTATTTCTTATAAGCAAATGATCATGCTCAATAATTTTCCTTTGAACTTCTTTATCTTCACTGTCTAAATTCCACTTTTCAAGCAAATCCAAAAAAGCAAGTTTTTCCTTCTCAATCTTATTCAAAAAATCAGCTAACGGCACTACAAAATAATCTTTAGGATCGCCGACCAAACTGCTCTTTAAAGTTGATCGTGCCACATGGTAATTGTTAACCAAGCTTCCTTTTCCGGTAAATTTGGTCGCCCTATAAAAATCATTGGCATCCAAGGTTATGTTTAAATCGTATCCTTTTCTTAAAAACATGGAACTGAAAGATTTTCCAGATCTATAGTAATAATTACCGTCATCCTTTATGAACAGTGTATCCTTAAAGTTTCCAAGAGAATCAATCGTCATGTCTTTCTCAAACTTGTTTAAATAATTTGAGATTTTAATGACCGTTTCTTGAGTATTCTTTATGTTTCCGGAAAACAAAACATAGTTTTTCTCACTTTGACCAAATGAAATTAATGAAGAGAATAATAACAAAAATGAAATTTTATTTATCATATTATTTTATTTATTAGGGAAATATTTAATGACCCATTTAATAGTTTAAGAGATTTTTAATAAGCAAGCCAGTTGATTTCTAAATTGAAAAGGGTAATAAGCTTTAGCATTAATTCAAATAATTATAAAAATTTTATTGCCAAATCAACCAACTTGCTTCAATATTTTAACTGTTAATAACCAGCATTCTGATGTTCAGCATTGATGTTTTCATTGGCATCAATTTCGTCTTGCGGAATAGGCAGAATGGTAAAATTACTTGGATAGCTTATAGCAATTGGCGTGCCAACGGATGTGCTGTATTTCACAAAACTTTTCTTTTTTCGGGTTAAATCAAACAACCGATGCCCTTCAAACATCAATTCTTTTCTTCTTTCATTTTGCACGGCACCTTTCAGCGCATCGCCGGATTCACTGTAAGGCGTTGCTGCAGGATGAGCCCTTAAAAGAATGGTGTTTAAAGCGATTCTTGCATTGGTTTCATTTGTTGCGCCTCCCAATTCCGCCAAAGCTTCTGCCTGTATTAAATACATTTCCGACAGGCGAATTACTGGAATGCTGTTATCTCTGGTGGTATAAGCTGGATACTTTAGCACTTTCCGTGCAGAAGATACCAATGTTTTTCGCGCATCGCCCGTAACCAATGAAGCATATAAATCTGTAGTTGCCGCAAATCTTGGGAAACCATAATAATAAATCATTGATGAAGTTGCAGCATTGTCGGTCGCTGTATTTCTTATTGAAAAAATGGATTCGGTGGTACTGGTTAATGCCCAACTTGCCACATAACTTGCATTAGACACTAAGGAATAGCCGCTGCCAATAACTTCAGTTGCCAAATCATAAGCTTCCTGCCAATTTTCCATATAAAGATTTACCCTTGCTAATAATGCTTTTGCCGAATTCTTATTCAAAAAATATGCAGAAGAAGTATCGTCTCCAATCAGGCCGATTCCTTTTTCAATATCCGAAGTAATTTTAGCATAAACTTGTGCAGTTGTGGCTCTTGCCGGACTAATTATTTCCATCCCAATTAAATCTTCATCCACCAAAGTCGCTCCCAAATGAGAAGCATCTGATGTGAAGTTATAAGGCTGCGCAAACATGCGTTGCATATCAAAGTAAGCAAGGGACCTGGCCACATAAAGCTGACCAATTATTTTGTTCGCGGCATCTTGATCAGCTCCAAAATTAAAATTTTCTGCTTCTCTGATGATGATGGAAGTATGTGTTATAAGGGCAGAAATTTTCCCCCAAACTCTTAGTGATTCCAAATTATCAGCTTTTATGTCATATTTATCAGGAGCTACAAAAATGGTAGAAGTCGCCTGAATGTTATCTGACATGAGATCCGACAACATTACAAAATAGCTATTGTAATAATAGGTATCCTGAAAGATATTATAAGTTCCATTTGCTACCGATTCAAATGATTTTAAATCAGTAAAAATATTTTCCTCAGTTATGAGGTCATACGGTTGTTTGTCTAAAAACTCATCTTGATCGCAAGAAATAAATGCAGGAAAAGACAATAAAATTAGTAAATATATATTTTTCATCATGAATAATTTTATTAAATTAATAGTTGCCATCACTTAAATTAAAAGGAAACGTTAAGTCCAAAATAAACTGTTTTAGCCATCGGTGTGTCAAAACTTGCACTACCAGTTATGCCTCCAATTTCAGGGTCATTTTGCAAGGTATCATCTTTTGTATAAGTCCAAAGATTGTCGGCACTTACATACAATCGCAAATTATCAATAAAAGTTTTTTCTAAAACTTTGTTAGAAAAATCATAAGAGATTTCCACTTTTTTCAATCGCACATAACTCGCATCGTGCAACCATCTTGATGTGGCTGCTGAAGACGCAGCATTTAGATAAACATATTTTGGGACATCAGTTACGTCTCCCGGGTTTTGCCATCTGTTGTCGTACACATATTTTGAGGTATTGCTAAAATCTCTTAACCCATTGTTTCCGTTGTCATTTTGAAGATTTCCAGTCGTTTCAAAAATCTGTCCTCCCCAACTTGTGTAAAATTGCGTCAACAAACTAAAGTTTTTATAAGAAAATATATTGGTAAAAGATCCATAAAAATCAGGGGTTGTTTTGCCGTGATTGTATTTAACCGCTTCCGTAAGCACGCCAGTTGTGGCTGTTTCTGTTTCATCTGTATAAAACAATTCAACGCCAGTTTCAGGATCAACGCCTGCATAACCGTAAAGATTTAAAGTATTGAAATCTTCGCCTACTTTTCTTAAATAATTTCCGGAAACGCCATCATCGATTTTTAAATCGGTAATTTCATTTTTATTTGTGGTAAAAGTAATGCCAGTATCCCAAGTAAAACCATTGGTATCTGAAATAATATTTTTGGTATTTAAGGAAACTTCAATACCGCTATTTTTCATACCTCCAAAATTTTGAAAAATAAAATTATCGCCATTTAATGCCGAAGTTGGCAAATTGTACAATAATTTGTCGGTATCTCTGCTGTAATAATCTACAAATCCTGACAACCTATTGTTGAATATTGCAAAATCAACTCCTACATCAAAAGTCGCATTTTCTTCCCAGCTTAATGAAGCATTTCCTGCGGAAGCGAACGTAATTGCATTTTGATCGTTATAAAAACCTGTTCCGCTAAAAGTCCAAACATAATTAAAGCTTCCTATTTGGTCATTTCCATTTACGCCATAACTTGTGCGAAGTTTCAACAAATTAAATGCTGTTTGGTTCGCCATAAAATCTTCTTTATGAATATTCCAGCCCAAACCTAGCGCATAAAAATTTCCATATCTTTTAGAAGCACCAAATCTTGAAGAACCGTCTCTTCTGAAAGATGCATTGGCCAAATATTTATTTTGATAGGCATAATCAACATTTAAAAACAAGGAGCTAATGGCCGATTCACTTCTTTTGGTATAGGTGTTTACCGTTGTACCATTGTCAAGTGTTTCAGCACCATCACGCATTTTATTTACGCTCACATTGGTGATTTTGGTATCCATCGCATTATTTTCAATACCTGCAAATGTGGTGATATTGTGGCTTTCACCAAGCTTGAGGTTATAACGCAACAAACTTCTGGCATTCCAGTTAAAAGCATTTACATTTTGTTGGATGGCAAAACTGGAACCATTGTTAAATCCTTTTCCAAGTTCACCCGGAAAATTATTATAATTTTCTGTCAGCCCGTAATTACCGCTAAAAGTGGTTTCGAAAGTAAGATTTGAAATTATTTCATAATTTAAATCTATAGCGCCTCTAAAATCATTTGTTTTGATGGTTCTGATCTCATCAGTCAATATTCCTAGTGGATTCACTTTTGAATTGTAACTTAAATCGTATGTACCATCATCATTATAGACTTTAAAATCAGGTCTTAATCTATAAATATTTCTGAACGGACTGTAAAAAGAAGAACCTGTTTCGTAGTTGTCAGAGTCTGTATTTCCAAAGCCAATATTAGTGCTGATCTTAAATTTATCAGAAACTTGTGTGTCATATTTAAGTCTTAAAGAAACTCTTTGAAAATCAACTTCTTTAATCCCGGTTTCATTTTTTAAATAACCCAATGAAAAGTAATATTGATTGGCCTCATTACCGCCTGATACGGATAAATTATGCTGAATAATATTCGATTGTCTTGTCAATTCTTTTTCCCAATTGGTATCCTGATTCACATTAAAAGGAATTATTGTACCGCCAGGTGTCGCCAAAAAAGATAAAGCGGCAGCTTCCGTGGTAATACCGTTTGTTGCATTGTTAATCAAACCTTCAATATAAAGTTCTTGCAATTGACTTGAATTAAGACGCTCGTTCAAATCCGTAAACTCAGAAACTCCAAATTGTGAAGAATAAGTGATTCTTGCACCGCCTTTTCTGCCCGATTTGGTTTCCACCACAATAACGCCATTGGCTGCTCTTGCGCCATAAATACTTGTTGCGGCACCGTCTTTAAGCACCGTAATAGATTTAATGTCGTTTGAATTGATGCTTGACAAATCTTTGCCGTCAAATGTTGGGACGCCATCAATAACGTATAATGGGCTTCCCGGCGTTAAAATTGCCGGATTTCCTAAAACCACTGCTGGCGCGCCAAGGCCGGCAACATTTACACCTTCTTGAAATGCGGAACCCACACCTCTTATAATTACTTGTGGCGTAGCTTGCGGGTGTGTTGTGTTTGAAAATATTTGCAATCCGGCTACGCTTCCCTGCAATGATTCCTGCAATGAAATTTTGTTCGAATTCTCAAAATATTGATTGTCAATATTCGCAGCGGCTCCTGTTATTTTCTCCTTTGTGATTTTTTGATAACCTGTTGAAATTACATTTACGGCCTCCAGTTCAAAAGCCGATTCCTTTAGCACCACATTGATTTCGGTTTGATTGCCAATAACGATTTCAGTTGTATAAAAGCCGATAAAAGAGAAAATTAGTGTTGTATTGCTGTCCTTTACGGTTAAAGCAAAATTTCCAAGAAGATCTGCTGCCACCGCATTGTTGGTGCCTTTCTCTAAAACAGTAGCGCCAGGTAAGGGATTTCCATTAGAATCTTTTACCGTTCCTGAAATTTTTGATTGGACTGTTTGTGTCGCTTCTAAAGAGGAAGTTTCAGCTTTTCTGCTTAAAATAATTGTTTTGTCGCTGGTGAATTCATAAACAAAATTACCTGATGCCAAACTTAATTCCAGCAACTTGCTTGCTGTAATAATACCTTTTTTCAACTTTACTTCAGGCGCATTCTTAAAAAGATCTTCGCCATAAATAAAATTATAATCGGTTTGGTTTTGTATTAATTCAAATACGTGATCAACGGATAAAGTAACATCCGATTTAATTACAATCTTAGCGTTTTGGGAAAAACCAAATTTTGGTGAAAACCCGAATGCTACTCCGCAAAATAAGAGGATAAAGCTTCTCATAATTGTTTTTAAAATCCCTTTTCTAGTTAAAAAAAAGACATGGGTAAAATTAATTTCCATAAATTTGCATGTTTGATTAGTTATTTTTAATTAATTATTCACAGGAAGGGGTGAAGTTTTAGGTCTTGAGAAAATTTAAACTTCATTCCCTTTTTTCTATTTAATAATGATTTTGTCGCTTTTTATTTCATAAGTTATATTGTTTGTGTTTTTAATAGTCAGTAATATATTTTCAATATTTTGGTTTCTGCTTAAACTTCCCTTAAACTTCTGATTTTCAATTAATTTATTCTCAAATTCTATTTCAATATCATACCATCTGGAAATAACATTCATAATTTCTTTTAGCGGTTTACCGGTAAAACTGAAATAACCTTTGCGCCAAGAAGTTTCCAGATCTGTATTTACCGTTAAAATTTTAATGGTTTTATCATTGATATTGTAATTTAATTGCTGGGTTGGATTTAAAATTTCCTTTTTGTTGTTGATGCCAACTGCAACCTTGCCTTCAATCAAGGTTGTGGCTATTTCATTTTCATTTTTATAGGCTTTTATGTTAAACTCTGTTCCTAAAACTTCAACTTCCTGTGCTTGGGTTATCACTTTAAATGAAGCACCGTTATGCTTTGTGCTTGATGAAACATCAAAATATGCTTCACCATAAATCAATTCAACTTTTCTAATTTCTCCTGAAGCAAATTTTACCGGAAATTTTATTTTGGTTTCAGAATTTAGCCAAACCTTTGTGCTGTCGGATAGTTGCACGTAAAATTCTCCGCCTCTGGGAATTGTTAAATAATTATAAGCAATGTTGCTTGTTGTTTCCTTTGAATTGTTTTGTGTGTTATTATAAATTATTTTTTCGCCATCGCTGTTTGCTGTTTTACTTGCATAGCCATTGCCTTTTTCTAAAACAACTTCAGATCCATCTTCTAAAGTAAGTGTTGCCTTATTGGTTCCTATTTCTACGTGAGCCTCTACTACATTTTTATCAACCCTTGCTATATCCTGGCTAATAAAATAGCCGACAGAAATAAAAATCAAAACCGCAGCGGCGTATTTTAAATACTTTGTAAAGTTTATTTGTGAATTGCTTTTCGTGATAACTTTAAACTTCTCTAAAGAAGTTGTATAATCAAATTGACTTTTTGATTTGATCAAATAATTAATTTCAACAAATTCATTGAAATAAATTCTATTATTAGCGTCTTTTAGCCAATCTTCCAATACGGCAGATTCCTCAGTTGTAATGTTGCTTTCAAGAAGTTTAACTATTAAATTGTCTATTTTATGCTGATCCACTTTTTTCTTTTTTTCTTCTATGACGTAAAAAATTCAAAAAACCCTTGCTTTTATTTTTTTTTCCCATATTTGCAAAATCAGGTCAAATAATTAATTAAAAAATTATTGGTGTCTAAGAGGCAAGATTTAAATATAAACATTGAATCATTCAAAAATGGTGACCAACAATTTTTTGAGAGGTTGTATATTGCTTATTTTGAAAAGTTATGCGTTTACTCCCTTAACTATATTTCTGACAAAGATGCCATTCAAGATTTGGTTCAAGATGTTTTTGTTGCCTTGTGGACCAATAGAAAAAAGATTGTAATTACCACTTCCTTAAAAAGTTATCTTTATAAAATGGTGTATTATAAAATCATGGATGTGCACAGAATTACCAAGAAAAAAAACGATCTTCTTTCATCTTATTACAAAGATGCACTTGATTTTGTAATTGAATCAGATGAAGATTACAAAGCAGAAAGACTCAAAAAACTTGAAAATTGCATTGAAGAACTTCCGGAAAAATGTAAAAAAGTATTTATCGCAAAAAAAATCGCCAATTTAAAAAATGAGCAAGTTGCTGCGCAACTCAACATTTCCATAAAAACGTTGGAAGGGCACATTACAAAAGCATTTAAGCTAATAAGAAATTGTATGAACCACCCAAAAAGTATTGCAAATTAACCTGTTAATTGCAAATTCCAGTAAAATTGCTAAAAGTGTAATTTAATTTTATTAAAAAATACTCTCTAAAATATAAATCTCAATTGGCTTAAAAGCTTACGCATATCGATTACAAAGCGTTTGTAGCTTGTTTTGCAAAGCGTCCATTATTGGTTGTTAATCCCTTAAATTTATATGATTAGGAAGAATAGTTAACACTTCCGTAATTCAATTATCAATTATTTTGCCTGTTCAAACATCTCAACTACATTTTCTCCATTTGATTTTTTGTATCCTCTAAACATTCCATCCGAGTTAAAATCCCAAGAAACATTTCCGTTTTTGTCTAACAAAATCATTCCACCTTCTCCGCCAAGCTTACCTATTTGATTAAACATAACCTCATGCAAAGCTTCTTTTGCACTAACACCTTTATACTGAATTAAATTTGAGACTTCATGGGCAGCAATTGTTCTCATAAAATATTCTCCAGTTCCGGTAGCTGAAATTCCACAAGTTAAATTATTTGCATATGTTCCTTGTCCTATAATAGGAGAGTCTCCAATTCTACCATATTTTTTATTGGTCATTCCTCCTGTTGAAGTCCCTGCTGCAATATTTCCATTTTTATCAATAGCAACAGCACCAACAGTACCAAATTTATGGTCATCAATTAATTCATTCCCAATTAAAAAAGCACTGTGGTCAAGTTGAATTTTATCTTTTCCTTGAACTTTTCGTAATTGATTTAATCTTTTTTCAGTAAAAAAGTAAGCGCTGTCAACCATCTCAATACCATGTTTTTCTGCCAACATTTCAGCGCCTTTTCCTGAAAGTAATACATGATTTGTACTATCCATAACAATTCGAGCCGCTAAAATTGGATTTTTAATGTGATTAACGCCTGCTACTGCACCTGCTTTTAAAGTTTTTCCATCCATAATAGAAGCATCCATTTCTTGATTTCCTTCACTATTATAAACAGCGCCTTTACCCGCATTAAATAAAGGAGAATCTTCCATCACGTTAATTGCTGCCTGAACTGCATCTAAAGAATTTCCTCCTTTTTCTAAAACAGCATAACCAGCATCCATTGCTTCTTGAAGTTTTTGAGAATAAGCTTTTTGCTGTTCTTGATTATGATTTTCTCTTGTAACTCCACCTGCACCTCCATGAATTACAATTGCAAATGAATTAGGCTCTCTTTGTACTATATTTTCATTTTTTATTGATTTACTATCACACGCTAGTAATAAAAGAGCTAAAAGAAATAATGTAGTTAGTTTTTTCATAATGTATAAATTAATTTTAAATGTTTATAAACTTGATTAAGGAATTTAATTACATTGTTTTTGCAAAAAACACAGCATTCATTAATAACTTATTTGTCCCATACCAAAAAGCTCTTAAATTTGTATTATCTGCAAACACAACCACTCGCCCTCTTCCCAAAGGTTTTACCTGAAACGGAACGGTATTTTTTAACATCTCCAAATTTGACTTTGAAATGTACCCACTTAATAGAGGATTGCTAGTGTATTTAATAGGATTATTAAAGCTAAGGCTATCGGGTTTGATAAATATTTGGGAATCCTTAAATACTGGTAATTGATCATTTTTAAAACCAAAATTTATTGGATGAGATCTATCTAATTTTGTTTCAAAAATAGCACCGCCAATTTCTTTTGCTCCGGTAAAATCATCTTTTTGTCCAAAAGTGATATTTTTAGCTTCTACTTTAGTTTCTGAGAAGGCTAACTCAATAAACTTATTTGCTGATAACCATTTAACTGCATCTTTATATCCAATGATTACTCCTCCGTTTTGAACCCAACTTTTCAATTTATTAATAAGCTTTTCATCGATATTTAGATCTGCACTTGGTAAAATAATTGTAGAATATTTAGCAAAATCTACCTGACTTAAATAATTTACATCTAATTTAGTAATATTCATTTGGTATCGTTGATCAAACAAATGCCAAATTTCACCTGCTTCTATTGAAGAAACTTTGCTGCCTACTATTACGGCGACGGTTGGTTTTTCTATAATCTCAAATAAAGTACTGCCTAAATCAATTCCCTCGGTCAATCCTGTTGTTACGCCTGTTAAAGTAACATTACTGCTAAGTGCAACTTCTTGCAAAAAAGAATACAATTCATTTTCGCTTAAATTTTGATTTTGAACTGGTATTAAAATTGTGCCATAATCAAAATGTTCTTCATTTATTGAAAATGGTTTCATCCCAACTTTTGCTCTTATTCCTTTTTGAAGAATTTTATTTAATGCTTTTGGCGTATAATATTCGTTCCATTCCATTAAATATGCGTAACCACTTTTTGTGGTTACTTTTCCGTTCTCAAGTTCTAAATTAGTAACCAATTCACCCACATTAGTGTCTGATTTTAACTCAAAATAATCTAAATTAAAAGCTAAAGGAAATGCCCAAGCTGAAATATCATAAAACAAACTATCCGTAAACGTCGTTCGTTTTTCAAACATTGCCTTTAAAAGAGTACTATTCTTTTGATTAGTTGGAATAATAAAACTAGTCTCCTTTTTAAAATTTACGCCATTTATTTTTAGATCTGTTTTTAGTTTATTAAATTTTATTTTATGTCTATTTAATATTTCAGCTAAATGATATGTTTTAGCTTTATCTTTTTCATCCCCAAAAACAATGGCCTTCGTTATATTTTTCGAATTTTCATTATTAACATTAATATAAAAATCCCGTTGATAATTCAATAATTTTACACGCATTTCTTTTGTGGCTTCCAAAGTTGACAGCGCTGTTGTGAATTGATTACGAATAGTAAATGGAAAAGTTAATATTCCATTAATGGTCTCTTGTGAATGGCCGCGAGAACTTGCTTGCTCAAAAAGAATTCCAACCGCTCCGTTAATATCAGGATAAGTAGATCCTTTTCCGTAATAAAAGTCATCATAGCGTTCTTCAGTATAATACAATGAGCCTATTTTATCCAAAGCTTTTGTGTGATAATTTCCTATCTCCTTTGTGAGTATTTGATTGTATTTAGGAGTTAATGGATGAACCCTTGACTGAACTCCCGGTTGAAAAAAGAAGGTGGAATTACTGCCCATTTCATGATGATCGGTCAATATATTAGGCATCCAATTACGATAAGTCTCAATTCGAACTCTTGATTCAGGTAATTGAACTGGCAACCAATCTCTATTCATATCAAACCAATAATGATTCGTTCTTCCATTAGGCGAAACTTCGTGAAATTCTCTATCATTGGAGTCACTATTTAAATTTTCGCTTTTGTTGGTGTTTACCCAAGAAGCAAAGCGCTGCAGTCCATCAGGATTTAGCGATGGATCTAACAAGATTATGGTGTTTTTTAATAATTCATCAATTTCAGGGCCTTCTGCAGCAGCTAAATAATAAGCCAGCAACATGCTTGCATTAGCGCCGCTAGGCTCATTTCCGTGGATAGAAAATCCTTGATAAACAACCAAAGGCATAGATTCTACGTTTAATTGTCTACTGTTACCAGATTCGGTCAACTCTATATGGTTTGATTGAATATTTTTAATATTTTTAATATTTTCTGGAGAGGTTACTGTAAGTAATAACAATGGTCTTCCTTCAAAAGTTTTACCTCTATCTTCAATAGTAATTCTATCAGAAACTTTACTCAATGCTTGCATATACGACACCAACTTATCATGAGTCACATGCCACTCACCAACTTTGTGTCCAATAACACTCTCAGGCGTTGGAATATTAGCGTTATAAGTAGTGTTTTGAGGTAAATAATATGTCAATTCAAACTGATTTTGAGCTTGCAATAGAACAGCTGAAAATGTCAATATAAAAAAGAAAAAATATTTCATATAATTATAGTTTTTAAGATTCATTAAATATAAATTTTATTAGAAATTACCCAAAGGGATGTTGTTATTTTCTATTTTTCGGATAAGTATCATCCCAATCTTTTACTTTAGGTTCATGAAGTTTTCCCAATGATTTTGCAACAATCATAGAAACTGTTGCGTCTCCGGTGACATTAACTGTTGTTCTGCACATATCCAAAGGTCGGTCAATAGCAAAAATTAATGCCAAACCAGCTTCAGGAATTCCTGCTTGCGCCAAAACAATCACCAACATCACCATTCCTGCGCCAGGAACTGCTGCTGACCCAATACTTGCCAATGTTGCAGTAACTATAATTCCCAGTTGAACTCCTAAAGACAAATCCATGCCAAAAGCCTGAGCAATAAAAACTGCTGCTACTGCCTGATACAAACTTGTTCCGTCCATATTAATCGTAGCGCCAATTGGCAAAACAAAACTGCTTACTTCTTCATCAACACCCAAGTGTTCTGTAACTCTTTCCATCGTTACAGGCAAAGTAGCCGCGCTGCTGCTGGTTGAAAAAGCCAGTAATTGCGCAGGTGATATTCCCTTAAAAAAGAATGATGGACTTTTTTTGGTAACCAAGAATACCATTCCATTGTAAAAAGAAATCATTATTGCCAGTCCTAAAATAACGGTAAAGGCGTACCAAATAAGTGCCTTAAATAAATCGATGCTTGGAGACTCAACCACCAAAGCCGCCAACAAGGCAAAAACACCAAATGGTGCGGCAAGCATAATTAAATCTATCATTTTTAGGATGACTTCGTTAAATCCATCGAAGAATTTTTTGACTGGTTTTGATTTTTTCTCAGGAATTAATATTAATCCAACACCAAAAAAGATCGCAAAAAAGATGACTTGAAGCATATTTTTATTTTCTGAAGCCGCGCCAAAAATATTATCGGGAACTATGTCAACCAAAGCCTGCAAAGGACCGCTTTCTTTTTGTTTTATGGCTTCATCAGCATATTTTGCAGCATCGC
>CAMDPE010000016.1 GCA_945903795.1 Lutibacter flavus
GTGATTTCATTTAACCAGGCAGGAATTGAAAATGTAGTTTCTTCATCTGGAACCGCACTTTCTGAAAATCAAATACGATTGATTAACCGGCTCACAAAAAATATTACCATTCTTTTTGATGGCGATGCTGCCGGAATTCGCGCTTCCATTCGCGGAATTGACCTTATTTTAGAGCAAGGATTGAATGTAAAAGTGGTGATGTTTCCTGATGGAGATGATCCCGACAGTTTTTCCAAAAAAGTAAGCAACCAGGAACTCAAAGAATATTTAAAACAAAATTCCAAAGATTTCATCAATTTTAAAGTGGCTTTATTGATGGAAGAAGCACAGCACGATCCCGTTAAAAAAGCCGGATTAATTCGGGATATTGTTGTCAGTATTTCTAAAATTCCCGATAGGATTCAACGTGAAGTTTACATACAGGAATGTTCCAGAATTATGGATATTTCAGAAAATGTGCTTTTCAGTGAATTGGCTCAAATCGATAAAAAAGAAGAAAGAGAAGCTTCAAACAGACCAATTCATGAACGGCCTTCAGAACCTGTATTGCAAAAAACCCCGGAATTTGAAAAAGTCAATGAACTTCAAAAATATGAACGGGAAATTATAAAAATATTATTGTTGTATGGCAACAATGAAGTTGAATTTGTTGATTTTGTTACAGGTGAAGAAGCGGAAGATCCTGAATTTCAACCCATCAAAAAAGTAAAATTCAACAATGTGGTTTCAAAAGAAATCTACTTGAATTTACATGATGATGAGGTGGAATTTACCAATGAAACTTTTAAAAATATTTACTATGAAATAATTTACCAATTAAACCAAGAGGAAACCATTTCTGTGGATATATTGGTGAATCATGAAAATAATGAAGTTGCCAATTTGGTCACCACAATTTTAATGGATGATGAAAGGCATGTACTTAGCAATTGGGAACGTAAAAATATTTTTACAAGAAGCAAAAAAAGCGACCTTTCAAAAATGGTCCTTGATGCAATTTATAATATACGCCGCATTCTTATTGAGCAAAAAATAAATTCATTGATTACTGATGTTGGCATTGAAGTAGAAAGAGATAAAATAATGGAATCTATTGTTGATTACAACAACTTAAAAAATCGTTTGTTTGAAAGGTTAAACAGAGTGATTTGATTAGTTAAAAGTTAGAGGTTAAAAGTTTTTTGTTGCAAACGCTATTCTAATTTCTAATCAAACTCCCTTTCCTAGGAAAAAAAGGGATGGAAATAGGATTAAATTAAATCTTTTCTTCCAAAACAAGGGCTCCAGCATATTTTAGTTTAACCGCATTTAGCGCTCTGTCTGCTTCCAAACGTGTTCTAAAGTTTCCGGCATGTGTTTTCCATTCAGGTGTTTTATAAATAATTTTGGTGCGATATTCAGGAAAATCAGCTTCAAAATTACGTTTAACAGCGTAGGCTTGTGTTTCATTGCCGTTATAAAGTTGAATTTTAAAGACAATAATATTTTTATTGGTTTTATTAAAAGCTTTCTTTTGTTCTATTAAAGTGTTGATTTTTTCATTTTCACTTTGTGAATATAAGTTCGTAATGCTTAAAAAAATGGTAAAAAAAAGCGGTAATATTATTTTTATCGATAATTTATTCATAAAATATTATTTTTTTGTCAAATTTATAATTTTCCTTGAAATGTATGTGTGTAAATTGGTTATTTAGAATGAATATAAATTACATTTAACACAATTTTTAGATTTTAAGTATTATTAATATATGTTACTTTTGTCCAATACTTGAAAAATGATTAAAGTCATATATTTGTATATGAAAATATTGTACCAAACTAGAAAGAAAATATCTTTTTTAAATATGAAAAGTGTGAAACAACACAGTCCATTATCAAGATTAGTCACCATTAGTCTTGCTTTACTATTCTTTTTCTCGCTTAATTTATCGGCACAAGGTGACCCAGCAAATGGGGAAAAACTCTTTAAATCTATATGTGCGGCCTGTCATAAATTGGACGCAAAATTAGTTGGTCCCGCATTATTGGGCGTTACCGAAAGAAGAGACCAAGATTGGTTAATTGCCTGGATTAAAGATAGTCCGGGAATGATTAAGTCCGGTGATAAGTTAGCGATACAAGTTTTCGAAGAGAACAATAAATTGCCGATGACACCTAATCCGCAATTGTCCGATCAAGATATTAAGGATATTTTAGAATACACCAAAGGCAAGCCTGTTGAAGCTGTTGCGGCAGTAGCAACTGAAGTTGACCCTGGCGTAGAACGCGGTAAAACAATTTTTAAAACGAATTGTGCCGCTTGTCACAAAATGGAAGGCAAGTTAATTGGTCCGCCACTTTTACATATTGAAAACAAATACGAGGCAGCTTGGTTAAAATTATGGATAAAAGACAATGCTGCTTTAATTGCATCAGGTGATAAATTGGCGAAAATAGCAGCTGAATATTCTCCTATTGCGATGACGCCATTTCCGCAGTTAACGGATCAGGATTTGGATGATTTATTAAAATATTTGGCAGTTGGTGATGTTGCACCTGTTGCTGTTGCAGCTTCTGCAGCTGATCAACAAATCTTTAACAAACCAGGTATTGGTGTTTTACCAACACTTGCCATTACAATTGGGGTTTTATTATTATTGTCTTTAGTAGTGGTGGCAACTACCAATAGAAAGGCTATTGAAGAAGATGAAGAATCTGGAGTAAGTGTTTTAAAAACACTTATTTTTAATCCGTTCGTGCGTTTCTTAGCCATCATATTTTTCTTATTATTAGGCGCTTGGTTTGGTTTTGGATATTTAATGCAAATAGATGTTAATGAAGGCTATCAGCCAATTCAGCCAATTGTGTTTTCACATGCAGTTCATGCAGGTGATAATAAAATTGATTGTCAGTACTGTCACTCTTCTGCAAAACACAGTAAAACTTCCGGAATTCCAACTGCCAATGTGTGTATGAATTGCCACAAATCAATTTCAGAATATAAAGGAGAATTGTTTGGAGATTACACCAAAGAAGATTTGGATAAAGAAATACAAAAATTATATGATGCAGTAGGCTGGGATAAAGTAAATGTAAAATATATTGAAGGCTATGAACAAAAACCTATCGAATGGGTTCGAATTCATAATTTGGCTGATTTTGCTTATTACAATCACGCACAACACGTTACAGTAGCTGGTGTTGCTTGTCAAACTTGTCACGGTCCTGTTCAGGAAATGCACGATATGAAACAATTTTCACCACTTACAATGGGATGGTGTATTGATTGCCACAGAACAACAGAAGTTGATTTAACTAAAAATGGCTATTATAAAAATATTCATGACCAGTTGTCAAAAAAATATGGTGTAGAAAAAGTGACCGCTGCCCAAATGGGAGGTTTAGAATGTGCTAAATGTCACTATTAATATTAATTACGAAGTAAATAACCAAATATAAAATGGCATCAAACAAAAAATACTGGAAAAGTGTTGAAGAGCTAAACCAAAACAGCTCTATTGTTGATACGTTAAAACAGAACGAGTTTATTGAAGAAATTCCAACGGATTTATTTTTAGGTGATAAAAAAACCCTGGAAGCTTCATCAACAACACGTAGAGACTTTTTAAAGTATGTAGGATTTACAACAGCTGCGGTTACTTTAGCCTCATGCGAAGGCCCAGTGGTAAAATCAATTCCTTATATCATTCAACCTAAAAATATAATTCCAGGTGTTGCAGAATACTATGCAACAACAATGGCTGATGGTTTTGATTTTGCGAATATTTTGGTGAAAGTTAGAGAAGGTCGCCCAATTAAAATTGAACCGAATAAGGAAGCAAACGGAACCACAAATGCACGTGTTCAGGCTTCTGTACTTTCATTATATGACAGTCTTCGATTAAAAGGACCAAAAGCCAATGGCGCTGAAATTTCCTGGAATGAAGCCGATCAGCAAATCATTGCAAAATTAAATGAAGTTAAAGCTTTAGGATTACCAATAGCAGTTTTAACTGGAACTAGCGCAAGTCCTTCAACCAAAAAATTGATTGCTAAATTTAATGAAACTTTTGAAAATGTAGCGCATGTTGAGTATGATGCAGTTTCAGAATCAGCAGCATTGGATGCTTTTGAAGAAATGTACGGCTCAAGAGCATTGCCAGATTATCATTTAGAAAAAGCAGAAGTTATTGTTTCTATTGGTGCAGATTTCTTAGGAAGTTGGCAAAGTGGCGGTTTTGAAGCCGGTTATTCAAAAGGACGTGTTCCAACCAGCGGAAAAATGTCACGCCATATTCAGTTCGAATCAAATATGTCTTTATCAGGCGCCAATGCCGATAAGCGTATTATGGTAAAACCATCCGAACAAAACCAAGTACTTCTTAATTTATACCAAACTGTTGTAAATGGTGTAGTTTCTGCGGAAGCAACTCCTTTAAATGTGGCCGTTCAAAAGGCAGCTGCCCAACTTAAAACAGCTGGCAGCAAGGCTGTTGTTTTAACAGGTATTCAGGATAAAAACGCACAATTATTGGCGTTGGCAATCAATAAAGCTTTAAACAGTGAAGTTTTAGATGTTAACGCAACCAAAAATATAAGAAAAGGAAATGATGCTGATGTTGCACAATTAATTGCTGATATGAATGAAGGCAAAATTGGTGCAGTTATTATTTACAATTCAAATCCGGTTTACACGTTGCCAAATTCAGCAGCTTTTGTTGATGGATTGAAAAAAGTGAAATTATCTGTGGCATTTTCTATGCAAGATAATGAAACTGCAAATGCGGTTCAATATTCATTGGCCACACCACATTATTTGGAATCTTGGGGCGATGTTGAAATTAAAAAAGGACAATACAGCCTAATCCAACCAACCATAAAAACATTGTTTAATACACGTCAGTTTCAAGACAGTTTATTGGCTTGGACTGGCAGTACAGCAACCTATTATGATTTCTTAAAAGAAACTTGGAATACCGACATATTGGGTGGAACATCGTGGAATCAAGCATTGCATGATGGTGTTTTTACTGCTGATGCAGTTCAAAGTGAGGCAATTTCACTAGAGGTTGATTTGGAAACTGCAGCTTCAGAATTGGCAAAAGTTAAAGGCAGCGATTTAGAATTGGAACTTTATGTAAAAATTGGTTTGGGTGACGGTCAAATGGCTAACAATCCTTGGTTGCAGGAATTCCCTGATCCAATCACAAGAACCTCTTGGGATAATTATTTAACAATGTCCAAAGCTGATGCCACAGTTCTTGGTGCCATAAATAATCACGTGGCCAATGGCGCATTAAACGGAAGCATGGTCGAATTAACCATCGATGGTGTTTCGGAAATTTTACCGGTTTTAATTCAACCCGGACAAGCAAAAGGATCTTTAGGTTTGGCGCTCGGATACGGAAGAACACAAGGATTAAAAGCAGAAATGCAAACAGGTAAAAATGCCTATAAATTTTATAAAGACTTTAATAATTTTCAGCCAAATGTAAGTTTAAAACTGGTTGCCGGCGAACACGAGTTTGCTTGTGTACAGTTACAAAACACCTTAATGGGCAGAGGTGACATTATTAAAGAGACAACCTTAGAGGATTACAATACAAAAGATTCTAAAGAATGGAATGAGGTTCCTGTAGTTTCTTTAGACCATAAAGAAGTTGAAGCAACATCAGTAGATTTATGGGAATCATTTGACAGATCAATCGGTCATCATTTTAACCTTTCTATAGATTTAAATTCCTGCACAGGTTGTGGCGCTTGCGTAATTGCTTGTCACGCCGAAAACAACGTTCCAGTTGTTGGAAAAGCAGAAATAAGACGTTCACGAGATATGCACTGGTTGCGTATAGATCGTTACTATTCTCACGAAGAAAATTTTGCCGGTGACAATGAATTAAAAGAAAACGGAAAAGGAGCATTGGGTTTCAAAAATGCGATGGATGCTTTGGAAGATCCTTCCGAAAATCCATCAGTTGCTTTTCAGCCTGTAATGTGTCAACATTGTAACCACGCACCTTGCGAAACAGTTTGTCCGGTAGCTGCAACATCACACGGCCGTCAGGGTCAAAATCAAATGGCTTATAATCGTTGTGTAGGTACGCGTTACTGTGCAAATAACTGCCCATATAAAGTACGTAGATTTAACTGGTTCGAATATCCAAACAACAGTAAGTTCGATTACTATATGAATGATGATTTAGGCAAAATGGTGCTAAATCCAGATGTAGTGGTTCGTTCTCGAGGAGTTATGGAAAAATGCTCGATGTGTATTCAAATGACACAAGCCACCATCCTAAAAGCAAAAAAAGAAGGAAGGCCAGTCAATACAAATGAGTTTGAAACTGCTTGTTCCAATGCCTGTACAGCTGGAGCCATGGTATTTGGTGATGTAAACAAACCGGAGGACACAGTTAAAAGTTTGGCAGAAGATAAAAGAGCATATCACTTATTGGAGCACGTTGGCACAAAACCAAATGTTGTGTATCATGTGAAAGTGAGAAACACGCAAGAAGCATAAAAATAATATTAATAGATTATAATTAAATAAGAATTATGTCGTCTCATTACGAAGCACCTATTAGAAGACCATTAATTGTTGGAGACAAAAGCTACCATGACATCTCTGTTGATGTAGCGGCTCCCGTTGAAGGTAAAGCAAATAAATTATGGTGGACAGCTTTTTCAATCGCGCTTGTAGCATTCCTTTGGGGTATTGGTTGTATAGTTTACACCATCGGAACAGGAATTGGCGTTTGGGGTTTAAATAAAACTGTAGGCTGGGCTTGGGATATCACCAACTTTGTATGGTGGGTAGGTATTGGTCACGCCGGTACATTAATTTCTGCAGTACTTTTATTGTTTCGCCAAAAATGGAGAATGGGTATCAACCGTTCTGCGGAGGCGATGACTATTTTTTCGGTTATTCAAGCTGGTTTGTTTCCTGTTATTCATATGGGTCGTGTATGGAATGCGCATTTTGTATTGCCATTGCCCAATCAATTTGGAACACTTTGGACCAATTTTAACTCGCCATTATTATGGGACGTATTTGCAATTTCAACATATTTATCAGTTTCATTGGTATTTTGGTGGACAGGTTTATTGCCTGATTTTGCGATGTTACGCGACAGGGCAATCAGACCTTTTCAGAAGAAAATATACGGGCTGTTAAGTTTTGGATGGACAGGCAGGGCTAAAGACTGGCAACGTTTTGAAGAAGTTTCTTTGGTATTGGCCGGTTTGGCGACACCTTTGGTGCTTTCGGTACACACCATTGTATCATTTGACTTTGCAACTTCTGTAATTCCAGGATGGCATACAACGATTTTTCCACCTTATTTTGTGGCTGGAGCGGTTTTCTCAGGATTTGCGATGGTGAACACCTTGCTGATCATCATGAGAAAAGTGTCAAATCTTGAAGCATATATCACCAAACAACATATTGAATTAATGAACATTGTAATTATGATTACAGGTTCAATCGTAGGTTGCGCTTACATTACCGAGTTATTTATAGCCTGGTATTCTGGTGTGGAATATGAACAATATGCATTTTTAAATAGAGCTACAGGGCCTTACTGGTGGGCGTATTTATTTATGATGAGTTGTAACGTACTATCACCACAATTTATGTGGTTTAAAAGATTAAGAACAAGTATTGTCTTTTCTTTCATCATTTCTATTGTAGTAAACATCGGAATGTGGTTTGAAAGATTTGTGATTATTGTGACTTCATTGCACAGAGATTATTTACCTTCATCTTGGACCATGTTTTCGCCAACATTTGTTGATATAGGAATTTTCATTGGCACCATTGGTTTCTTTTTTGTGTTATTCTTATTATACGCAAGAACATTCCCCGTGATAGCGCAAGCGGAGGTTAAATCTATTTTGAAGGCATCAGGAGAAAAATATAAAAAATTAAGAGACGGAAATCATGAGTAACAAAGTAGTTCAAGCAATGTATAATGATGATGATATTCTAATAGATGCCGTAAAAGAAGTGCGTGCAGCAAATTATCATATCGAAGAAGTTTATACGCCATTCCCGGTTCATGGACTAGATAAAGCTATGGGATTAAAAGGCACAAGAATCGCAATTACCGCTTTTATGTATGGTTGTGTTGGTTTGGTATTCTCCGTTTGGATGATGAATTATATGATGATAGAGCAATGGCCACAAGATATTGGAGGAAAACCAAGCTTTACCTTTATTCAAAATATGCCGGCATTTGTACCAATTATGTTTGAGATGACCGTGTTTTTTGCGGCACATTTAATGGTAATTACATTTTATATGCGCAGCAGATTATGGCCATTCAAGGAAGCTGAAAATCCTGACCCAAGAACAACTGATGATATGTTTGTAATGGAAGTATTTGTTGATGGAAATGAAGATGAACTAATCACATTTCTAAAAAAAACAGGAACTGTAGAAATTAAAGTAACTGAAAAGCATTAATTAAAATGAAGAACATTTTAAAAATTACGATAGCATTGGCTTTTTTATTCACACTAACATCTTGTTGGTTGGATAGAACAAAGCCGAATTACCAATATATGCCCGATATGTATAAGCCTGTTGGTTATGAAACGTATTCAGTAAATCCAAATTTTGGTGATGGAAGGACATCTCAACCTCCTGTTGTAGGAACTATTTCTCGCGGGAAAGTACCTTATGATTATGCAGATACAACCGAAGGCTATGACGCTGCTCTGTTAAATCTCAAAAACCCATTGGAAGTCAATGAGGCAAATTTGGCAAATGGTAAAGCGATGTTTACCATCTATTGTATTTCTTGTCACGGCACCGCAGGCGCAGGTGATGGCGAATTGGTAAAAAGAGACAAATTTTTAGGAGTACCTAATTACAAAGACAGGCCAATAACTGAAGGAAGTATTTACCATGTAATTATGTATGGCAGAAACTTAATGGGCTCCCATGCTGGACAATTAACAGAGCAAGAACGTTGGCAAGTGACCATGTATGTGCAACAACTTAGAAATGAACTATTAAAATAACACTTTTACTAAGATAGAATTTAAAAATATGTATACCTTTTCAAGTAAATTAAAAACATTATCATTAGCACTAATGATTATTGGGCTTTTAGGAGTTGGTTATGGATTTTTATCTGCACCTGCATCAGTAGATGAAGTTAAAGTACTGTTGAAAGAAAGTCATAACGCACATGAAGTAACTGCAACAACCGATACTGCCGTTGCAGAAAGTGGTGCTGTTGCACAATCTGAAGACGCTCATGCCGAACATGTATATCATTTATTAAAAAACAAACCTTGGTCGGCGTTGTACGTTGCTTTGTTTTTCTTTTTTATGATCTCATTGGGAACCTTAGCGTTTTATGCTATTCAGCATGTGTCGCAAGCAGGTTGGTCAATAGTTTTGTTTAGGGTAATGGAAGGAATTACGGCATATTTACCTATTGGTGGTGTGTTGTTATTTGTGTTTTTTGTGCTTTCAGCCACACAGAATCATTTATTTTCATGGATGGATCCTGAAGTTGTTGCAAATGATATGTTAATTCAAAATAAGGCAGGCTATTTAAATGTTCCTTTCTTTTTGGGAAGAGCTGCGTTTTATATTCTAGGATGGGTTTTGTATCGTAATTATGCAAGGAAAATGACTATTGCTCAAGATGCTTCCTCAGATTTAAGCAATTACAGAAAATTATTTAAAAGTTCAGCGGCATTTTTAGTATTCTTTTTAGTTACGGAATCTATGATGTCTTGGGATTGGATTATGTCTCTAGATCCGCATTGGTATAGCACATTATTTGGTTGGTATGTATTCTCAAGCTTAATTGTTTCTGCAATCACAACAATTGCATTAGTTTCAATTTATTTAAAAGGAAAAGGTTACTTGGAATTTGTGAACAACAGCCACTTACATGATTTGGCCAAGTTTATGTTTGGTTTCAGTATTTTTTGGTCTTATTTGTGGTTTTCACAATTTATGTTGATTTGGTATGCCAACATTCCTGAGGAGGTTACTTACTTTGTAACTAGATTCAATGACTATAAAGTGCCCTTCTTAGGAATGGTGGTTCTAAACTTTGTTTTTCCATTATTAATATTAATGAATAGCGATTTCAAACGCGTTCCTTGGTTTATTGTAACCACCGGAATTATTGTTTTAATAGGACATTATATCGATATTTTTGTAATGATTATGCCGGCAACAGTTGGGGACCAATGGTTTATTGGAGTTTCAGAAATAAGTTCGGTAATACTTGTTTTAGGTATTTTTATTTATGTTGTATTTAATGCAATGACAAAAGCACCATTATTGGCAAAAGGAAGCCCGTTCATAAAAGAAAGTGAAAATTTTCACTATTAAAACATAAAAGACACATAGAAAAGAGTCCTGAAGTACAAATATTCGGGATTTTTTTTATATTTGGCAACTCGATAACTACTAGCTTAAAAAAAATATGACAGCATTATTTTATATTTTACTCGCAATCGTAATAGGAATTGCAATATGGCAAATAATAAGTATTTTTAATTTGAAAGGCGCTATTGCGACTGAAAAAGACAACAATACCCAAGGAATTTTATTTGCTGCTTTTGGAATATTCTTTTACGGACTTATGATATTTTCATTTTGGAAATATTCCGTAATTCTGTTACCGGAATCTGCCTCTTCTGAAGGTGCTCGCATTGATAATTTGTACATGGTAACCATGGGTGTTATTTTATTTGTACAAGCGATAACGCAGTTTTTACTGTTCTTTTTTGCATTTAAATACAGGGGAATTAAAGGAAGAAAAGCATTATTTTATGCCGACAGCCATAAACTGGAAATGATTTGGACTATTGTTCCTGCTGTTGTTTTGGCTGGTTTGGTACTTTACGGACTTTCAGTTTGGAATGATGTAATGGACGCTTCTGATGCCGAAAATCCTTTAATTATTGAAGTTGACGCCAAACAATTTCAATGGGAAGCACGTTATGCAGGAGCCGACAATGAATTGGGAAGAGCCAATGTGAGAAATATCAAAGGAATCAATACGATGGGTGTTGATATGACTGACAAAAATTCGATTGACGATATTCCAACAAGGGAATTGCATTTGCCAAAAGGGCGACAAGTGATTTTTAAATTCCGCTCTCAAGACGTTTTGCACTCAGCATATATGCCTCATTTTAGAGCCCAAATGAACTGCGTTCCAGGAATGGTAACCCAGTTTTCTTTTACGCCAAGTATGACTACAGAAGAAATGAGAGCCAACGAAAAAACAATGGCAAAAGTTAAAGGCATTAATATAATCAGGGCTGAAAAAGGAGAAGATCCTTATGAATTTGATTATTTATTACTTTGCAACAAAATTTGCGGTTCTTCCCATTATAATATGCAAATGAAAATTGTTGTTCAGGAGGAAGCCGATTTTAACAGTTGGTTAAGCACTCAAAAAACGATTGCTGAAGTTTTAAAAGAATAATTAACTACTACACTACTAAAAAATATATAAATATGTCAGATCATCACCACAAAGAAACATTTATTACAAAATACGTTTTTAGTACTGACCATAAAATGATTTCAAAACAGTATTTAATTACTGGAATTTTTATGGGAATTATTGGGGTATTTATGTCTATGATGTTCCGATTGCAAATTGCTTGGCCAGATACTTCTTTTAGTCTTATTGAGGCTTTTTTAGGTCGCCACCAGGACGGAGGAGTAATGTCACCAGATATTTATTTGGCATTGGTGACCATTCATGGTACCATAATGGTTTTCTTCGTATTAACAGCTGGTTTAAGCGGAACTTTCAGTAATTTATTAATTCCGTTACAAATTGGAGCACGTGACATGGCCTCAGGTTTCTTAAATATGGTTTCCTATTGGCTTTTCTTTTTGTCAAGTGTAATTATGGTGATTTCGCTTTTTGTGGAAGCAGGACCAGCTTCTGCAGGTTGGACCATTTATCCGCCTTTAAGTGCGTTGCCACAAGCCATTCCAGGATCAGGAATGGGAATGACACTTTGGCTTATTTCTATGGCAATATTTATAGCTTCTTCTTTAATGGGCGCTTTAAATTATATTGTAACAGTACTTAATTTAAGAACGGTAGGAATGAAAATGACCAGATTGCCATTAACAATTTGGGCGTTTTTTGTGACAGCTATTATTGGAGTGGTTTCATTCCCCGTATTGCTTTCTGCAGCCTTATTGTTAATTTTTGATAGAAGTTTTGGAACTTCATTTTTCTTGTCAGATATATTTATTCAAGGGGAAGTTTTGCATTATCAAGGAGGATCTCCGGTATTGTTTGAACATTTATTTTGGTTTTTGGGACATCCTGAAGTTTACATCGTATTATTGCCGGCATTGGGAATTACTTCAGAAATAATATCTACAAATTCAAGAAAACCAATTTTTGGATACCGGGCAATGATTGGGTCAATAATTGCCATCGCATTTTTGTCTACCGTAGTTTGGGGACATCATATGTTCGTTTCTGGAATGAATCCGTTTTTAGGTTCAGTCTTTACTTTTACTACCTTATTAATCGCTATACCTTCTGCTGTTAAGGCATTTAACTATATC
The DNA here is from genome assembly GCA_945903795.1 of Lutibacter flavus. Taxonomy (GTDB): domain Bacteria; phylum Bacteroidota; class Bacteroidia; order Flavobacteriales; family Flavobacteriaceae; genus Lutibacter; species Lutibacter flavus_A. The sequence goes on from CAMDPE010000016.1 coordinate 12,557, forward strand.
ACCACACTTTGGAAAGGAAATTTACAAATGAATCCAGCCATGCTGTTTTCCATTGGATTGGTTTCTACATTTATTTCGGGTGGATTAACGGGATTGGTACTTGGTGACAGCGCATTGGACATTAATGTGCACGACACGTATTTTGTGGTTGCCCATTTTCACTTGGTAATGGGTGTATCTGCAATTTATGGAATGTTTGCTGGTGTTTACCACTGGTTTCCTAAAATGTATGGCAGAATGATGAATAAAACATTGGGTTACTGGCATTTCTGGATTACAGCTATTGCAGCTTATGGTGTTTTCTTCCCTATGCACTTTGTTGGATTAGCGGGATTGCCTCGTAGATATTATGCAAATACAGCATTTCCACTATTTGATGATGTTGCCGATGTTAATATTGTAATCACTTTATTCGCTATTTTAGGAGGTGCTGCACAATTAATTTTCTTAACCAATTTCTTTATAAGCATTTATAAAGGTAAAAAAGCAACACAAAATCCTTGGAAATCGAATACTTTGGAATGGACAACCCCTGTTGAACATGTTCACGGAAACTGGCCTGGAGAAATCCCAGCAGTGCATCGTTGGCCTTATGATTACAGCAAACCAGGACATGAAGAAGATTATGTTTCTCAAATTACGCCTTTAAAAGAAGGTGAAGAGGAGTCTTAAATAATTTAAAATATTTTAATTGAAAATTCTCATCAACATTTTAATTTTAAATGTTGATGAGAATTTTTTTAAAAGGTGAAATTCCGTCTTCGGAATTCTTTCTTCTGACTTTCACTTTTCAATTATTAATGATATATTTTAATTATTAATTCTGCGACTTCGTTATCTTTGTTTTTATGAACGAAAACTTGAATCCTGACAAAAATACTTCTTCGCCAGAAGACTTGGAGGTTGAAAAAAAACTGCGTCCTTTATCATTTGATGATTTTACGGGTCAAGAGCAAGTCATAGACAATCTTAAAGTTTTTGTTAAAGCGGCAAATTTAAGAAACGAGGCTTTGGACCACACATTGTTTCACGGTCCTCCTGGACTTGGGAAAACTACCTTGGCCCATATTTTAGCAAACGAATTAAATGTCGGACTTAAAATTACCTCAGGCCCTGTTTTGGACAAACCCGGTGATTTGGCTGGATTGCTTACCAATTTAAGTGAACGCGATGTTTTGTTTATAGATGAAATTCATCGATTAAGTCCAATTGTGGAAGAATATTTATATTCTGCTATGGAAGATTATCGCATTGATATTATGATAGAATCCGGGCCAAATGCCCGAACCGTTCAGATTGATTTAGAGCCTTTTACCTTAATTGGAGCCACCACGCGTTCTGGTTTATTAACAGCTCCTATGCGCGCGCGATTTGGAATAAGCAGTCGTTTACAATATTACAATACCGAATTATTAACCACGATTGTGCAGCGTAGTGCAGTTATTTTAAAAGTGCCTATTTCTATGGAATCGGCGATTGAAATTGCAGGAAGAAGCAGGGGGACACCTCGAATCGCAAATGCATTGTTAAGACGGGTCCGCGATTTTGCCCAAATAAAAGGAAATGGGAAAATTAGTATTGAAATCGCCAAATATGCATTAAACGCACTAAATGTTGATGCGCATGGATTGGATGAAATGGACAACAAAATTTTAACCACCATTATTGACAAGTTCAAAGGCGGCCCAGTTGGTATTAGTACTATCGCCACCGCTGTTGGTGAAAATACGGAAACCATAGAGGAAGTTTACGAACCTTTTTTGATACAGGAAGGTTTCATTATGAGAACACCGAGAGGAAGAGAAGTAACGGAACTTGCTTACAAACATTTAGGCAGAATTAAGGGAAATATTCAGGGAGGTTTATTTTAAAAGTATTTGTGATATAAATCACAAAACTAAAAATAGTTCAATGTACTTTTGTTATAGTAAAAACTAGAAACTTATTCCATGATGAGTTTAAAAAAAATATTTCCTTTTTTAATTTGGCTTCCTTTAGTAAAAAAGACTTGGAAAGATGATTTAATTGCCGGAATTACTGGGACAATTATTGTAATCCCACAGGCCGTCGCTTTTGCTATGATTGCTGGTTTGCCGCCAATTTATGGTTTTTACACTGCGATGATTACGCCAATAATCGCGGCATTATTTGGTTCTTCTTATCATTTAATTTCAGGGCCAACCACCACAGGTTCAATCGTGGTTTTCGCTGTCATAAGTAAATTTGTGAGTCCTGAAAATGATTTGCAAGCTTTCATCTCATTGGCAATTTTATTGTCATTTATGGCCGGAGTCATAAAGCTGTTTATGGGGCTCGCCAAAATGGGTAAATTGGTAAACTTTGTGTCCAATTCTGTAGTCATTGGTTTTGCTGCAGGAGCAGGAATTTTAATCGCCTTTAAACAGTTAAAGCATGTATTTGGCATCAATGTTCCAAGTGGAAGTACATTTTATGAAATTATCAACTATATAATTATTCATATTAGAGAAACAAATTTATATGTTTTGGGCGTTGCGCTCGCGACACTTTTAATAGCGCTTCTAATTAGGCGATTTATTAAATATATTTCCAAGTTATATATGTTAATCGCCATGGTTTTGGGAAGTTTATTGGCTTTCCTTTTGGGAGGCGAAATACATGGAATTGAAAGTGTTGGTACGATTCCTTCGCATTTACCGCCATTTAAAATACCCGATTTTAACTTTGAGGACATGCGTTTATTAACCTCCGGTGCAATAACATTGGCGCTTCTGGGCTTGGTTGAAGCTGTTTCTATTGCAAGGGCGGTGGCATTGCATTCTCATCAGAAATTAAATAATAATCAGGAATTTATCGGACAGGGATTGTCCAATATTATTTCCAGTTTTTTCTCTTCCTATGTTAGTTCAGGCTCATTTACCCGATCTGGCGTAAATTACCAGGCTGGAGCCAAAACACCATTATCAGCTATAATTTCAGCGATTGGGTTAATGATTGTTGTGTTGTTTTTCGCAAGGTATGCCTCATTTTTACCAAAAGCCGCTATGGGAGGAATTATACTTTTAGTGGGATACAATTTAATAGATTTTCAGCACATCAAGCAAGTCATTAAAACCAGCAAGCGTGAATATATTGTTTTAATGATCACTTTATTGGGAACTTTGTTTTTGGAACTGGAAATCGCCTTGTTTTTGGGAATAATAATTTCATTATTTTTCTATTTAGAAAGAACTTCTAAACCAAATATTGCTGTTTTTGGAAAAAATTCTGAAGGGAAATTTGTCAATATCATAAGGGATGAAATGGCGCAGGAATGTCCTCAATTAAAAATGATCCGAATTGATGGCTCCATTTATTTTGGAGCAGTTGAAGTAATTTCAAATTATTTTGCCAATTTATATGAAGATAGTGAATCGAAGCATCTGTTAATTATTTCAAATGGAATTAATTTTATTGATTTGGCCGGTGCTGAATGGCTGACGCATGAAGTCTTAAAATGGAGGGAAAGAGGAGGAGGCATATATTTTGTCGGTTTAAAATTGGTAAGTCAGGAAATTTTGATAAAAAGCGGGTTTATTGATATTATTGGGGCAGATAATTTTTTTAAGGATAAACAAACAGCCATTTCAACAATTTACAAAAAGATAGATATGGACATTTGCGAAAATTGTGACATCAAATTATTTCAAGAATGTAAAAAAAGAATTCAAGAATGAATTATAAAAAGATTTTTCCAATTTTAGATTGGTTGCCAAACTATAAAAAGGAATTTTTTAAAAATGATTTAGGTGCCGGATTGGCTGTTGGAATTATGCTGATACCTCAAGGAATTGCTTACGCGATGATTGCGGGATTGCCTCCAATTTACGGATTATACACTGCGATGATTCCACAAATGGTTTACGCAATTTTTGGCACTTCCCGACAATTGGCTGTTGGACCTGTGGCAATGGATTCGCTTATTGTGGCATCGGGTGTTGCAACTTTAGCAGAAATAGGCACCGAACATTTTATAGAATTTGCCATTCTTCTGGCTTTTATGATGGGTGTTTTGCAAGTACTATTTGGGATTTTTAAATTAGGATTTTTGGTTAATTTTTTGTCCCGGCCGGTTATTAGCGGATTTACCTCGGCTGCGGCTTTAATTATCGCTTTAAGCCAGTTAAAACATTTGTTGGGAATTGATATTCAGCGAAATAACAAAATACATAGCTTGGTTTTCGACGCACTTCAGCATTTAAAAGACACCAATTTAATCACTTTGGCAATTGGCTTAATTTCAATACTGATTTTAATTTTTTTTAAGCGATTTTCAGAAAAAATTCCGGCTGCTTTGGTGGTTGTTGTTTTAGGGATCTTGGCCGTTCAAATTTTTAATTTAGATCAAATTGGCGTTAAAATAGTGGGTGAGATTCCTAAAGGATTGCCAAATTTTATAGTTCCTCAATTCGATAAAAAAACGCTCATAGATTTATTTCCTATTGCGCTAACATTGTCTTTTATTGCCTTTTTAGAGGCAATATCTGTTGCAAAAGCCATTGAATTAAAGCACAATGATTATAAAGTGATTCCAAATCAGGAGTTAATTGCTTTGGGAATGGGAAATATTGTCGGGTCATTTTTTCAAACTTATCCGGCAACTGGAGGTTTTTCCAGAACGGCGGTGAACAATCAGACTGGCGCCAAAACACCTATGGCGGCCATTATTTCCGGGTCTGTGGTTGGGCTGACTTTATTGTTTTTTACGCATGTTTTTCACTATTTGCCTGAGGCTGTGCTCGCGGCAATTATTGTTGTAGCGGTTTTTGGGTTGTTAGATTTTAAAGTGCCAAAGCAGTTGCTGAAATATTCAAAAAGGGAACTCGTCATTTTAAACAGCACGCTTTTAATCACGGCAACTGTTGGTATAAAAGAAGGTATTTTTATAGGTGTTGTGTTGTCATTGGGCATGTTAATTTATACCACCGCCAAACCGCACATTGCAATTTTGGGCAGAATTCCCGAAACACATTTTTATCGAAATATCAAAAGATTTGAAGGATTGCTAATCACTTCTGAAGAACTTTTAATTGTACGTTTTGATGCGCAGTTATTTTTTGCCAATGTGCAATATTTTAAAGATAAATTGGAATCATCTGTAGCAGGAAAAGGAAAAAAATTAAAATTAATAATTATTGATGGCGAAAGTATCAATAGCATTGACAGTTCTGGGGTGTATATGTTAAATGATGTAATCACCAAGTATCGAAGCAAGAATATTGATATCGCCTTTACCGGAATGAAAGGGCCTGTGAGAGATGTTTTGGAAAAAAGCGGCATAATCGAGAAAATAGGTTATCAAAATTGCTTTTTGAGCATTCAGGAAGCGGTGGATGCTTTTGAAGAAGGAAAAAAAAACAAGGAAACAGGAATCAAATTTTCTGATTACATAAAACAGACAAATAGTTAATATTTTCAAAATATTTTCTATTATGTGATTGAGATTACAAATGATAGATTATTCATCTTGTAATTTTGAGAAACAAGAAGTAATTTTAATTAAATATGAATCAGTTGATTATGAAATAAGCTTATTGGATGCACGATGAAAACTCTGATTAAGATATGCGAATTACGTATGACCGAATTTAAACTAAAAAATAGAACGATATGAAAGTAGAACAATTATTTACGAGCTGTTTGGCGGAAATGGCCTACTATATTGAGTCAAATGGAGAAGCTGCCATAATTGATCCTTTAAGAGAAACCGAACCATATATTGAAATGGCGAAAGCCGACGGCGCTAAAATTAAATATGTTTTTTTAACGCATTTCCATGCTGATTTTGTTTCCGGACAAGTTGATTTAGCAAAAAAAACAGGAGCAACCATCGTTTTTGGCCCTAACGCAAATCCAAATTATGACATTCATAAAGGAGTTGACGGTGAAGAATTTAAAATAGGAAAAGGAACCCTTAAATTATTGCATACGCCTGGCCATACCATGGAATCTTCATCCTATGTTTTAATAGATGAAAAAGGCAACAAACCTTATGTTTTTACAGGAGACTGTTTGTTTATTGGCGATGTTGGAAGACCAGATTTGGCTGTAAAATCCGATATGACCGAAGCAGATTTGGCAGGTCATTTGTTTGATTCTCTTCGAAATAAAATCATGACTTTACCCGATGATATTATTGTTTATCCTAATCATGGAGCTGGTTCTGCCTGCGGAAAAAATATGAGTTCAGAAACCTTTGATACGTTGGAAAATCAGAAAAAAACAAACTACGCTTTGAGAGCTGATATGACGAAGGAAGAGTTTATTAAAGAAGTGACTACAGGTTTAAAACCACCGCCACAATATTTCCCTAATAATGTGAGGATGAATAAGGGAATCAATATGAGTATTGATGAAATTTTACACAGAGGCACAACGCCTATTGATGCTGCCACATTTAAAGAAATGAGTGAGAGTGAGGATATTTTGGTGATTGATACGCGTTCAAAAGATGAATTTGCTGAAGAAGGAACTGTGCCCGGCGCCTGGTATATTGGTGTCGACGGTAACTTTGCGCCTTGGGTTGGTTCGTTAATTACCAACATCAACCAAAAAATAATTTTTATTGCTGAAGGTGGCAGAGAACATGAAGTGGTTACACGTTTTTCTCGCGTGGGTTACGACAATACGTTGGGCTTTTTGAGAGGTGGAATTCACGCTTGGTTGGCAGCTGGTTTTGAAGTTGATAAAACAGGCTCCATATCTGCAACTCAATTTGCCAATAAATTGAAGGAAGGAAATATTGTGGCGCTTGATGTTCGAAAAGAATCTGAATATCTTTCAGAACATGTTGTTGGAGTTGAAAATTTTCCGCTCGATTTTATTCATTCAAATTTTGCTGAAATAAAACCGGACAAAGAATATGTTTTGCATTGCGCCAGTGGCTATCGTTCCCTAATTGCAGCCTCAATTTTTATGGCAAATGGGGTAAAAAATGTTACAGATGTAAGAGGTGGTTTTAAAGATATTAAGGATACTGAGGTTAAACTGACTGATTATGTTTGTCCTACAACTTTACTGTAAATGTTCTTTTTAATTTAATAAGTTTAGGGAAGTTGTTACTTCCCTTTTTTTATTATCTATTGGTAACATTGGTTACTGCTATAATTTATTAGTAACTTTACTTTTATAAAAAAATCAAAAAACAAATGAAAACTACATTAAAATTAACACTTTTGGTAATTGTAACAGTTTTAGGAATAAGCTGCAATACCAAATCTCAATCACAATCTGATGCAATTAAGGTTCTTGCGCCAACTGAATTTAAGGAAAAACTGGTAAATCAGACAATTATTGATATCAGAACACCACAGGAATTTAGTGAGGGACATATTGAAGGAGCTATTAATATCAATTATTTCGATGATAATTTCTTAGATCAAATTGCAAAATACGATAAAACTCAACCACTGTTTATTTATTGCAGATCAGGAAACAGAACATCATCAGCCTCAAAAAAAGCAGCAGATTTCGGATTTAAAGAGATCTATGATTTGGAGGGCGGAATTTTATATTGGATAAAAAATGGCAATGAAATTGTAAAATAACACTCATGAAAAATTTGTTGATTTTATTGGTTTTTTTGGGGATGGTATCTTGTGGAAATTCGCTTACGGAAAAAGAAAAGCAAGAATATATCAATAAAGGAAATGATATTTCACAAGCCACCTTTAAAGCCTTGAGCGAAAAATTGACAGAACAAATGAAATTGGGCGGCCCAGCGCAGGCACTGCCTTTTTGTAATGTTGAGGCCTTGCCGCTTACCCAGCAATTATCTGAAAAGTTCAATGTATTCATAAAACGTACTTCTGATAAATTAAGAAATCAGGAAAATATACCTTCTGAAAGGGAACTTGAAATTATCAATAATTATTATAAATTAATTTCAGAAAAAAAAGAAATGACGCCAATTGTAGAGGTGGACAACAATAATAACAAACATTATTATGCACCAATTATATTGAAAGCAAATTGTTTGGCCTGCCACGGAAAAGTTGAAGAATTTGTATCAGTAAAAACAGATTCAATTATCAAATCACTTTATCCTAATGATAAGGCTATTGGATATAATGATGGCGATTTAAGAGGCATTTGGAGTATAGAATTTAAAAAATAATCAATATGGCAAAAGTTGTTGTTTTAGGGGCTGGAATTTCTGGACATACAGCCGTTTCTTATTTAAGCAGATCTCTTAGGGGAAATCATGAAGTTGTGATGGTTTCACCCAACAGCAATTTTCAATGGATTCCTTCAAATATTTGGGTGGGCGTTGGATTGATGACACCAGAACAAGTCAAGTTTGCATTGGCGCCGGTTTATAAAAAATTGGGTGTAATCTATAAACAAGCATTGGCAGTTTCTATAAATCCTGAAGGAGATACGGAACATGAAAAAGGATTTGTTACCATAAAATATGTGTCTGAAAACGAGAAAGGAAATGAAGAAAAAGTCACTTATGATTATCTCATAAACGCTACCGGCCCAAAACTTAATTTTGAAGCAACCGAAGGTTTAGGGCCTCATAAATTTACCGAATCAGTTTGCACTTACGACCATGCTTCGCATTCTTGGGCAAAACTTCAAGAGTCTTTAAAGAAGATGGAAAATGGCGAAAAACAAACTTTTTTAATAGGCACAGGCCATGCAATGGCTACTTGCCAAGGTGCGGCATTTGAATATATTTTAAATGTTGCTTTTGAAATTAATAAAAGGAAATTAGCGCATTTGGCCGATTTGTGGTGGATTACCAATGAATATGAATTAGGCGATTTTGGTATGGGCGGTGCTTATATCAAAAGAAATGGCTACATAACGCCAACAAAAATATTTACAGAATCTATTTTAAAAGAATATGGCATAAATTGGATAAAAAGAGCCGGAATCAGCAAAGTTGAAAAAGGAAAAGTTTACTATGAAAATTTAAATGGTGAATATCATACCAAAGATTTTGATTTTGCCATGTTAATTCCTGGTTTTGCGGGCGCCGGAATGAAAGCTTTCAACAAAGAAAATGAAGATATAAGCCAGGAGGTTTTTGTAGCAAACGGTATGATGAAAGTTGACGCAGATTATTCGCCAAAAAAATATGAAGACTGGCGCGCAGAAGATTGGCCATTAACCTACCAAAGCGTGAAATATGAAAATGTATACGCCGCAGGTATTGCATTTGCTCCGCCACACGGAATGTCTAAACCTATGGAAAGTCCAAACGGTACAAAAATATTTCCAACACCGCCAAGAACCGGAATGCCTTCAGGAGTTATTGGCAAAATTGTGGCAGAAAATATCATCCATTCCATAAAAGTTGGTAAAATTGAACACCCGCACAAAGCATCTATGGCAAAAATGGGCGCAGCCTGTATTGTGTCGGCAGGATACGGTGTGTTTAAAGGCCAGGCCGCTGTTATGACCGTAAACCCAATCGTTCCCGATTGGGAAAAATATCCAAAATGGGGAAGAAATATTAATGATACTGTTGGGGTTGTTGGCTTAGCCGGACATTGGATGAAATTATTTATGCACTATATGTTTTTATACAAAGCAAAGGCAAAACCATTTTGGTGGCTAATACCAGAATAGTCAATAAAAAAATAATACCATGGAAAATAACGAAGAAAAAACGGTGCCGTACAGCAATATGTCTTTTGCCACAGAACCAACAAAATTAGTGAGGTTTATGAGGGTTTGTTTTATTATTCAAATTTTTAATTTTTTTAAATTAAATTTAAAAGTGATGAAAATTGTAGTAGGAGGGCATTCTTAATAATTTATTGGTGTAATTTCACAAAACTAAAAAGAGAAAAATGACAGTAATTGAAATATTAAATCTAAAATGTGGCGGATGCGCCAATACCATAAAAAAAGGAATTGTCACTATTGAAGGCGTAAATGAAATTTTGATTAATTTAAATACTTCGGAAGTGAGCATTGACACTACTGATGAACTGGTTATTCAACTAGTTAAAGAAAAATTATCCAGTTTGGGATATCCTGAAGCCAGTGATGCAAATACCGTATTGCACAAAGCAAAGTCTTTTGTAAGTTGCGCCACGGGCAGAATGACATCAAAGGAATAGGGAAAAATATATAATTTTAGTTAAAAGCATTCAGCGTGATTTTGATCACACTTAATGCTTTTTTTATTTTTAAATTTCTCGTCATAATATTAACTAAAAAATATAGAATGCCAAAACATTTTCAAGTGCTGGTTATTGGCGGAGGTACCGCCGGTATCATGGTTTCCTCCATGCTGAAGAGGAAAAATCCTTTATTGCAAATAGGCTTAATTGAGCCTTCTGAAACCCATTATTACCAACCTGCTTGGACATTAGTTGGAGCAAATACCTATAGTTTTGAGAAAACAGCTAGGCCAATGGATTCTTTAATTCCCAAGGGAGTTGAACGAATTAAAGAGTTTGCCGATAAATTTGAGCCGGAAAACAATAAAGTAACAACTAAAAACGGCAATGAATTCACCTATGATTATTTGGTGGTGGCTCCTGGTTTAAGAATGGCTCCTGAATTGGTGGAAGGTTTGCAGGAAGCGATGGATAAAGGGGTAGTTTGCAGTAATTACACCAATCCAAAGCATACATGGGAAGTGCTAAAGAATTTTAAAGGAGGGACTGCGTTGTTTACGCAGCCGGCAACACCCATCAAATGCGGCGGTGCTCCACAAAAAATTATGTATTTGGCCGATGAGCACTTCAGAAAAATGGGAATAAGAGACAAAACCGACATAGTATTTGCCTTGCCAAGCGGCTCTATTTTTGGCGTTAAAATAATTGCGGATACGCTCATGAATGTTGTTGACAAAAAAGACATCAATGTTCGATTTTTTCATAAGTTGGTAAAAGTTGATGCAGATAAAAAAATTGCCTGGTATGAAATTGTAAAGGATTTAACAGGGGGAGGTTGCGTTACTATTGCTGATGGCGACATAAAATCGTTGGATAAAGAAATTCAATACAATTATAAAGATGTAAAAGTAACAAGAGATGGCGATTTATATGGAATTCATTTTGATATGATGCATTTGGCGCCACCGCAAAGTGCACCTGATTTTATTAGGAATTCTTCATTGGTGTCAGAAACCGGTTGGGTTGATGTAAACAGTAAAACAATGCAACATGTTAAGTACCCAAATATATTTAGTTTGGGTGATGTATCTAACCTTCCAACGTCAAAAACGGGAGCAGCCATAAGAAAACAGGCGCCCATTGTTGTTGAAAATATATTAAAATTGATTGCCACTAACACCATAAGTTCTAAAGAATATAACGGTTACACTTCTTGTCCGTTAGTTACCGGTTACGGCAAAATGGTTTTGGCAGAATTTGATTATAACCAAAATTTTGAACCAGATCCTAAATTGAAGCAATTTCCATTAATGATTGGTGATTCTTCTAAAGAACACTGGCGATTGTGGATACTGAAAAAGTATATGTTGCCTTATTTATATTGGAACAAAATGATGAAAGGCATCGAAGTTTAAAAAATAACCGAGGTTTTATCCTCGGTTTTTTTTATTAGAATTTTAAGGTTGCTCCAACCAAAAAGTTTCTTGTTGCTTGCGGATAATAACCTGCGCCATCCAATGTTGTCGTTTGATTTGGAACCGACCAATCATCATCATAGGTGTAATAATAACCGTTTGAAATATATTCAACATTAAAAATATTGTTCACTAAGGCACTTAACACAATTGACTTGACTATTTTTTTCGGATTTATTTCATAAGAAATATTAAAATCGTTCACAAAATAGCTGTCCAGTTTTGAGTTTGCATTGTCAATATTCCCCATATACTGTTCACCGACAAATTTAGACAATAAGGAAAATTGCATCTTTATATTTGGTTGAAATACAAATGCATTTGCTGCGATTAAATTTGGAGAAAATGCGATATCTGTATTTCCTAAATCAACCAATTCTCCATTCCAAGAGGTCAAAAAATCAACATTTTTGTTACTGCTTATGGCAATATTTGGTTGCACATAAAATTTATCGGTCAATTTAATCTGCGCATCTATTTCCAATCCAAGTCGGTAACTTTTTCCGCTGGTCGCTCTTATTGGCGATCCTGTATCATCGATAGCACCGGTTAAAACCAGTTGGTCTTTATAAAACATATAATAAACATTGCTGTTTATTTTAACAGCCTCATTTTTAAAACGCCATCCCAATTCAAAATCATTTAATTTTTCTGAAGTAAAAATACCGTTTTCAAAATCGTTGCGATTTGGTTCTCTGTTTGCTTTTGCATAAGATAAATAGAAACTGTTATTGGAATTTGCATCAAAAGTCAAACCGGCTTTCGGATTAAAAAACGAATAGTTTTCATCAACATTTATGGGTGTTCTGTCTGAAGTCAATCCATTCGTGTCAAATTTCACAAATCTGCCTTGCAAATCCGTAAATAAGGTCCAGGAATCATTCAAATTATAGGTCAATTTTCCAAAAATATTAGCATCATTTTTTTTGGTATTGGCATCGTAATAATGATCCCTTATTTCAGAATTGCCGGCAAATTCAGCCCAGATAATTTCTCCGAAATGATTTCCTTTATAGTTGCTGTAAGACGTTCCGAAGATAAATTCTACCGCTTCATTTTTGTAAGTGGCATTCGCATTCACCACATAAAAATCGTTGTCCAGCCAGCGTCTTCTGATTAAATCTGTTTCATCAATGGTTTCGCCGCCAATAACAATTGGCGTCAATAAATAATCCGAAAATTTTTCACCTTCTTTAAATTGTTCAAAATAACCGCTGCCTTTGGTGTAGTTTAAACCAATGTTGGTAGACCAGTTTTCTGACAATTTTTCGTTCCAATGCAATTGATAATGGTCTTGTTGGTAATTATCAATTTCATTTTCGTACGAATACGGGTTGTAAGTCCGTCCCAAAGTTTCCATTTCTTCTTTGGTGACGCCAAACCAAGCCTGATACGTTTTTTCGTGACCGCCAAATGTCAGCGCTTTAATTAAGGTGTTGTCATCAACATAGGAAGCTTGCATAAAGTACGATTTTAAATCGGACCAGGCGCGGTCAATATAGCCGTCAGAATCAATTTTAGAAAATCTTCCCGCAAATTCAATATGATCATTTATTTTTCCGGTGCTGAATTTCACCGTATTTTTTTTGGTGTTGTAAGAACCGAATGAACTGCTGATTTCTCCAAAACCTTGTTCCGATACGGCATCGGTCAACAGGTTTAAACTGGCGCCAAAAGCGCCGGAGCCGTTGGTGGATGTTCCAACGCCACGCTGCAATTGCATACTTTCGGTGGAGGAAGTAAAATCGGGCATATTTACCCAAAATGTGCCCTGACTTTCAGCATCGTTATAAGGAATTCCGTTGATGGTGACGTTTACGCGCGTGGCATCGCTGCCGCGAACCCTGATTCCCGTGTATCCAACACCTGCGCCGGCATCCGAAGTTGTCACTACAGATGGCAAGTAATTCAGCATAATTGGAATATCTTGTCCCAAATTGCGTTTTTCCAAATCTTTTTTGGTGATGTTGCTGTGCGTTACGGGCGACGTTGCTTTTACGCGAACAGCCGAAACCAGCACTTCTTCCAAATTCATAAACCGGTCGGACAAGTCAATCGTAATAAAAGCATTTTTTGTCAAGACAACTTTTACTTCCTTCGGATTGCTGAGCGCGCTTACCAATAACGTGTAAGTTCCTTTTTTTAAAGATACCGAAAATGTGCCGTCAGCATTGGTGGTTGTTCCTTTGTTGGTTTCTTTTACCACAATGTTTACGTCGGGAAATGGTTTTGATCCGTCTGTAACTTTGCCCGAAAGCGTAAAAAGTTCTTGTGAATTCGCATTAAAAGAAAATGCAGTGATTAAAAAAGCCGCCAATAGGATTGCTTTTTTCAGTTTCATTTTTAAATATTGTTTCATTTTTTTTAAAATAAAACGATTTAAAAAGAGGTAATTAATCGATGTTATGAATAATTAATTTGTTGTCCATGCGATTGTTATCGCTTAATTTCCCTTAACAGCATTACCTGTTCAGGTTCAATGGGTTTGATCTCAGCCGTTTTAGGCACCCCTTTTGAGATGCGTCAAAATTAAGAATAAGAATTTAAATATCGGATTTAAATTCAATAAATTTCAAAAATCCAATGCTAAAAATATTTTGGGGCGTTCCCTTTCAGGTCAGGCTTTCGCTACTCGCTTCCCGTTAAAAAACGGGAGAGCTCAAACAAGCCGCTCAATCCTTAACGCGGTTTAAAATATTTTATTCAAAATTGGTTTTATTGCGCAACACTTT
>CAMDPE010000017.1 GCA_945903795.1 Lutibacter flavus
GATTCACTTCTACTGATCGTGGAAATTGGTATGGCGCTTCAAATGGTATTCCAAATACCGCTTTCCGGGACGTTGACGGAACTTTTGATTTTGCTGGAATTTATGCATTAAACCAAGCAAGTGACAATGGTTCTAAAATGATTATGTCAAAAAGTGTGAACCAACATAAATGGTATGGTGCTTTATCTACCTACAGCACAAAGATTGGGGAAAACGTTGATTTTTTCGGAGGACTAGATTTTAGATATTATAAAGGTGTTCATACCAATGTTATTACAGATTTGTATGGTGGTGGCTTTTTTATTGATGCAACATCCTCTCGCCCACTTCTAAGCAGTGAAGCTTGGAAAACAAATAAATTAGGTGTAGGCGATGTTGTTTATCGTGATTATGACGGTTTTGTATTTAGCCAAGGTGTTTTTATGCAAGCTGAATACAATAAAGATGCGCTTAGTACTTTCGTCTCTTTATCAGGATCAAACACCAGCAACTGGCGTGAAGACCGTTTCTATTACGATAGCGACCAAGCCAAATCAGAAACTGTTAACTTTTTAGGATTTAGCGCCAAAGGTGGTGCCAATTACAACTTAGATGACAATCATAATGTATTTGCAAATGTTGGAACTATTTCACGTGCCCCATTTTTCTCTGGTGGTGCTTTCTTACAATCAACCATAAGCAATGTGACCAATCCAAATGCGGTTAATGAAAAAGCATTTTCTTATGAATTTGGTTACGGTTACAGATCATCTGCATTTTCTGCCAACTTGAATCTTTACAGCACCCTTTGGAAAGATAAAACAATGGTACGCGCCATTGATGCCAACAGCCCTGAAAGCTTGGTTGCAAATATGGAAGGCGTAAACGCGCTTCATAAAGGGATTGAAATTGATTTCAGTTCTAAACCAATTGAAGGCCTTACAATTACTGGAATGATTTCTTATGGGGATTGGAATTGGCAAAACAATGCTTCTGGCTATCTTTATAACCGAAATGGACAGCCAACAGATGCAAATGGAAATGTAGTGGAATTGCTTAGCCCAGACCATGCTAAAATAGATGTGAACATCGGAGGAATCCACGTTGGTAACTCTGCGCAAACAACTGCGGCATTAGGTGTTAGATACGAAATTCTTAAATCATTTAATGTGGGTGTCGATGCCAATTTCTTCGGAAGAAACTATGCTAATTTCAACATTTCTTCTGTTGGAACAAGTCTAAGTCCAACTAATTTTGCACAACCTTGGCAAATTCCTGATGCAACAACTTTTGACTTTAATGCAAGTATTCGCTTCAAAATAAGTAGTTTCGATGCTATATTGGTTGGGAATATTCAAAATTTATTAAATGCTGAGTACATTACAGATGCAACCGATGGCACAAATCACGATTGGGAAACATCTCCAGTATTTTATGGTTTCGGAAGAACTTTCTCTACCTCATTAAAAATTAAATTCTAAAAATGAAAAAAATGAAAAATATATTCTATTCATTGCTATCGGCTTTGGTTTATGCAGTACTTCTTAGTGCTTGTAATGACTTTAACGACCAATTTGAAGGACTTGATGATAAGACTCAAATTACCAATTTAGCAGCATACGATTACGTGTTGACCGAAGCTGATTACAGCATTATTAGTGCTGCAGCCCTTAAAATTGCAACCAGTCCTGCCGACTCTAGTCTTGCAACAAGTATTAAAACAAATAAATACTTTACAAGTGCAGTTCCTGCATCTACTTACGTTCCATTCTTACTTAAAACCCAATATCCTTATTCTGATTTAGGTTCTACGGCAATGGTTACTTATGCTTTTAATGAAGGTGTACCTGCGTATTTAAGTGATTATACTGGTGCTACAGCTTATACCTTAGTTGCTGGTGATTACGCCACAAGTGGAAGTAGCATCTTAGGATTTTATCCTGGTGCAACTCCAGCAACTTATTTGCCAGCCGTTCTCGCTGCAAGAGTTACATCTCCAACTGAAGGAAAAATTGCGTTAGCAAAATACATTCAATATACTGAAACACCAGTTATAAATACAATTGCTAATTATTTATTGGAAGAGAATTTTAATTATGGTGCAACAGCAGGTAATTTAACATCCCTCACTAGCAATTGGGCTGTACATTCAGGTACAGCACCCATTGGATATGACAATGCTAGTTTATCAATGTCGGGGTATCCTTCCACTAGTATTGGAGGTTCTGCCACAATTAATACTTTAAATTCTGAAGATATTAATAGGGCAATTGCACCTCAAACTTCAGGAAAGGTATATGCAAGTGCCCTTGTTAATTTTAGTGCAGTTGGAGCAGGAACATATTTTCTTCACTTTATGGAACAGGACGGTAGTTTTAACTATGCATCAAGAATTTCTGCTAAAGATAATGGTTCTGGTAAAATTTTATTTGGTATTGGGGCCAGCTCTACAATAACTTATGGCGCAACACCTTTTGATTTAAATACTACATATCTACTTGTAACATCTTATGATATAGCTACGGCAACATCTAATTTATATGTACTATCAGCTGCTACCGCAACTGAACCTGCAACACCAGAGGCTACAAGTACTAATGTTGCACCTTTCACTATTCAAAGAATTAGTATACGTCAAGGCGGTGGTGGTTTAACACTTGCATTAGATGGTTTACGCGTTGCTAAAACCTGGGCTGATTTGTGGATTAACAATGTTGTAACAGCTATTACAGGGGATAAAATGAGTAGAGAAGTATATTACAAATACACCGGAGGTAACTGGATTCCTGCAACGGGTATTTATGTAGTAACTACTGAGGATTATAATTCTATGGGAACAGCAACCGGTCAACCTGGTAAATACGACAATTTTGATAGTACAATTCTACCTGAAAATTACTTACCTACATTATTAGCAAAACTATTTAATTATCCTCAAAATGGAAATAAGCAAATGATTGCATATAAATATTATTCAGGAGGTGCTCAAACACGTATTGATGAATATGTTTTCCAGGCAGGAAAATGGTCTAAACCATCCTCTGTAATTTCAAAAACAGAACAGTTTGTCTTTTCAAATACAGGATGGGTGTTTGATCCAACTGTGAAAATTGTAATGGGAAGTTCTGATTATCAATTGATGGTTGATTATGTTTTGGCCACACCAAGTATTGCTGTATTGGCTCATCCATTTTATAAAAATGAAGAATACTATTATGGTTTTGCCAGCAGATATAACAATGTGAGTTTCCGTTTAAGCTATCGAAATCCTTATTTTACTGGTGATTATGTTCAACCTGTCACTGTAGATCCCGAATTCAATGCTTTAACTACAAATGAGGCAAAAGTTGCTTTAATGTGGACGCGGTTAAAAGAGGGAATGGGTAAATTTTTACAGTTGAGATATCCAAATGCGGTTCCAACCGTTGGTGGACTTGATGTATATTACCACGCAACAACCTATGTTTATTATCCTACAGGAGTTGCTGCCGGAAATGAATACCACAAATATATTTTCAAATGTACTGCAGCTGCCTCAGGGAGCACTCCACCAACATTTGAATTTGTTTCTGAAAGCAAAGTAAATTAAATTTAGTTTAATTACAAACTTTAAACGCTGTCTGGAATTTATCCAGACAGCGTTTTTTTTGCTTCTAAAGTGACATTCCAATTAACACTTAAAGAATAAAATTAAATGACACTATATTTTTAATCAATAAATGCCTTCATTATTTCTTTGAAAAAAGAGCCTGTTATAATTTCCTTTTATCCATTTAAAAAAATATAAATGGGTTTTTAAATTCCTCTTTTAATATAATTTTTACGACATAATAATAGAATTTAATGCTTCAAGATAATCGGGTCTTCAACATAAAGTCTTTTTTGTGTCATAATAATTGTGCGGAATTTTTTTTGCATAAGTATTTCAGTTACCGCAACAAATAATCAAAGTATATCTTCGACGATTATCTAAAACAGATAACCTTAAAATGCTTTCAGAAGCTGTTACAAAGAAAATTAACCTAAAAAATAGTTTCTTAATCCATCTTTTAGGTTAATTATCCAGCTAAATAAATAGCAGTTGTAATTTTATGCTACATTCTAAAATGCAATTCCTAATCCGTAGTAAAACTCCAAACTTGCCCAACTGTTTGTCCGCCTTTGCCGTCTTTCACCACCACTTTCCAGTAATAGGTTGTTGATGCCGTAACAGTTTTGGTTAAAGTGGCGGCATTTTGATTTGCTGAGGTGACAACTGTTGGCGGATTGGCGGTTCCAAAATAAACATCATACGTTAAAGCGTCACTGGCATCAACATCGCTTGCTGACCATTGTAAGTTTACGTTTGCTGCAGTTTGTACCGAATTTAAAGCCGGACTCACCAATACCGGTGAAAATGGCAAATGGTTTGTGACACCAACACCTTCTGTATAAAAATTAAAAGTAGCTGAATAATTGCTTGCTGCACTTTTGCTGTCTGTGGCTTTTACCCGCCAATAATACGCAATTCCCTTTTCCAACGTAATTGATTTGCTGGCCGTGGTAGAAGTTACATTATGAGCCAATGGAGAAAACTGCGTATTTTTTGAAACCTCAATTTGATAAGTGATAACACCGCCTTCAGCATCTGTTGATGTGTTCCATGTAAAATTAAACACATTGTCTATACACAATAAATTATTGGTGGGATAGGTTAGTGTTGGAACTGTTGGTGCCGTATTTACAACTGGCTGAGGTGTTGGAGTTTCTCCGCCGCCACCGCCGCAAGACCATAAACTAAAACTAATTGTTGCAATATATATAAATTTTTTCATGGTTTATTGTTTGATAATTTTTATAGTAATTGGTTCGGCTAAATTTACTTTTGCGAAATACAATCCGGTTGGTTTGTTCTCCAAACTTAACTGTACTTTTCCGTAAACAACCGGATAGGTTTTTACCGAAATCAATTGTGAAAGGATGGAGTATAATTCTATCACCACTTCCGTTTGTGAAGTTGGAACCGTAATTTCAAAAGAGCCACTTGTTGGATTTGGATAAGCAAAAACACTATCAAAAGCATCAATGGTTTTTGAATAGATTCCTTCGCAGGAAACTGCCGTTTTAACTTCCAAGATATCGCCACTTTTTACATCAACAGAAAATAATGGTGCACTTGTTTCAAATTGTTCTTGTCCATTCACATAAACAATATAAGGGGCAGTTCCTTTTTCAATTTCTACAGAAGCTTTACCTAAAGCAATACTCGATTTTCCTGAAACTGTTGTTCCTGCAGTAACTTGAACAGTATAACATTGTGTATAGGTTTGTCCTGTAACGCCAATACAGATATTATAAGAATTTGGAGGCAGGTTAATTGCTGTTGCTGTGTTTGTAAAGTTATAATTTACACCATTGATTGTTGTGGTGTAATTTAGCCCAGAAAGCGCGGTAATTTTAATCTGTCCGTTGCTTTTTCCAGAGCAGGTTTCGCTAAGTGTTTCTACCGTAAAATTATTTGCTGGTATAGTGAAACAACCTGCAGCATCAACCAAAGCACCTGCGGTTGTATTTGGACATAAATCCTTATCGTTCTTAACACCATCATTGTCATCATCCAACTGACTATTGGAACAGCCATTGGTATTTACTGTTTCTCCTGCTGGTGTGTTTGCACATAAATCTGCATTATTCATAACATTATCATTGTCATCATCTAATTGACTTGCGGCACAGCCGCTGGTATTTACAGATTCTCCAGTTGTTGTATTTGGACATAAATCAACATTATTCATAACGCCGTCACTGTCATCATCTAATTGACTAGTTGAACAGCCATTTTCATTAACCATTTCTCCTGATGGGGTATTTGGACATAAATCAACATTATTCATCACGTCATCATTGTCGTCATCTAACTGACTTTGAGAACAGCCACTTGCATTTACAGATTCTCCATTTGGCGTATTTAAACACACATCACAAACATCACCAACGCCATCACCATCTGAATCTGCCTGATCTGCGTTCGCCATGGTTACACAATTGTCATTGGCATTTAGAACCCCATCATTGTCAGTATCAACACTTGGTTGATCTGAGGTAATTTCAAAATTGTCAACCGTCCAACGCGTAGGAACACCATTTGAATAATATTTAAAGGCTAAATAAACGGTTCCTGTAATAGAGGTGATATCTACATCAGTAAAAGTAAAAACCACTTCTGTTGAAGTTCCATTGGGATGAATAGGAATGGTCAAGTTTGGAACGGGAATCCATTCAAAATCACTAGGATTACCTGATCCACTATAATCAGCCGAATATACCAATTCCAAAACGCTGGTTCCATAAGCTGCATCGGTATAAAAACTCAATTTTTCACCAGTTTGTGCATCAAAATCAATAGGATTATTGGTTATCAGCCAGTCTTTGCTTAATACATTTTCCTGAAAACCATTTATTCCATAGGAACCCGAATTATTTTGTCCGAATTGAGGTGTACATAACCAATTTTTGTCACTGGCTTCATTATATGGAAAGAATTTTGTATTTGCACAATCTTCAAAAAATTCTTCCAATAAAATTTTTGGGCCAACCAACGTGGTTACATTTAAAGCACTGCTGACAGCCGAATAATTTGATGCCAAATCACGCGCTTTAACTGTTACATTGTAGCTTGTAGCAGGACTTAAATTTGTAATAGAAACTGTTGTTGTATTTGTTGATTTAAAATACACACCATTTAAATATATTAAATAATCATAAACGCCGGTATCATCAGCAGATGCATTCCAACTTACATCAAAAGATTTAGCCAAAATATTTGTTGCCGTTAAATTTGATGGTGCTGTTGGCGCTTCGGTATCAGATGATCCGCTGGACCACCATTTATCTTCAGCAGTTAAACCACCCCAGATTACTGTTGCTAAATATGGATTGTCAATAAAAGGGTTTCTGTTATTTTGAATTCCGAACAGCTCTTCATTTCTTTTTGCTTCAAAAGGCGAAACTGGATCTTCAACATTCCACTCCAAAAACAACGAAATCATATTTGAGTCAACAGCCAAAGTTGTCCCAATACCCACATTTATGGGTAAACAATTTGTTTGTGAAACCTGTGAGCCGTTCCCATGATAGCGCGTATACATATACATCACAATACGTGCAATATCTCCTTTCCATTCATCTCCGGGATACCATCCTCCATTACTTGTTACCGTATGTGAATTACCCGTTCCATCAGTAAATGGTCTGTTGCTTCTTTCACCATTTCGTTCTCTGTCGGCGGGTCTTAAATTATGCACATCAGTTCCGGGTCCAGGCTCAGAAGTGCTTAAATTAGGAATAGCTAACGATTGCGCAAAAACGTGTTCTCTGTTCCACACACCAATAGCGCCGCTTCCGGTGTCTTGTGAATTTTTATTCCTTGTTCTGTCTGTGTTTGGTATTCCATCAGTATCATTGTATCCGTAGATTAGCAAAACATTTGTACTGATATCCGGATCTTCATCTGCCAATTTACAAGCATCCCAAATATCTACTGGAGAACCCGTATAAGGAATTCCAGTATGTGTTGCAGCCAAACGGGTTGATAACTCTAAAAACAAATCATTTCCTGTTTTTGTTAATTCTAAACCGTTATAATAAGATTGAATTTGTCCGTAAAAAGGGACGATAAATAGTAATAGCAATAAATTAATAAGTAGTTTTTTCACAAATTTCGAGTTTTTTGTTAAATGAATTACTGGGACTACAAACTTATCCCTTTATTATATAAAAATGAGGTAATTCATATTTTAATTTGATTAAAACAGGTGTTTTTAATTTATCAATTGCGCTTTTTCTCTTGAATTTAGAAATTAAAAAAAATCGTAAAATTTTATTTTACGATTTTTTAAACTTTTTTATTTTTTACAAAAACTAATCCGTCGTAAAACTCCAAATTTGACCAATTGTTTGTCCGCCTTTGCCATCTTTTACCACCACTTTCCAGTAATAGGTTTTTGAAGTTGAAAGTGATGCATTAAACGATGTTGTTTGCTGCGTTGAAACTACTGTTATAGGTGGATTTGCAGTGCCAAAATACACATCATACGTTAAAGTATCACCGGTATCTACATCGTTTGCTGTCCATTGCAAATTTACAGTCGATGCGGTTTGTACCGAATTTAAAGCAGGACTTACCAATACGGGTGAAAACGGTAAATGGTTTGTGATACCAACGCCTTCCGTATAAAAATTAAAGGTAGTTGAATAATTGCTTGATGCACTTTTACTGTCCGTGGCTTTTACTCGCCAATAATAGGCGATTCCTTTTTCCAACGTAATTGATTTGCTGGTGGTGGTTGAAGTTACGTTATGAGCCAATGGAGAAAACTGCGTATTTTTAGAAACCTCAATTTGATAAGTGATGACACCGCCTTCAGCATCTGTTGATGTGTTCCATTGAAAATTCACCACATTGTCTATACACAATAAATTATTGGTAGGATAGGTCAATGTTGGAACTGTTGGTGCCGTATTTACAACCGGTGGAGGTGTTGGCTCATCTCCGCCTCCACCACCACAAGACCATAAACTAATACTTAATACTGCGATATATAAAAGATTTTTCATTGAGATTATTGTTTGATAATTTTTATAGTAACCGGTTTGGCTAAATTCACTTTTGCAAAATACAACCCAGTTGGTTTGTTCTCCAAACTCAACTGAACTTTTCCGTAAACCACAAGATAGGTTTTTACCGAAATTAGTTGTGAAAGAATATTGTATACTTCAATCACCACTTCTGTTTGTGAAGTTGGAACCGTGATTTCAAATGCGCCTTGGGTTGGATTCGGATAGGCAAAAACACTCTCAAAACCATCTATTGTTTTTGAATAAACACCTTCGCATGAAACGGCCGTTTTAACTTCCAAAACATCACCGCTTTTTACTTCAACAGAAAATGTTTGGGCACTTGTTTTAAATTGCTCTTGTCCGTTTATAAACACGGTAAACGGAGCTGTTCCTTGTTCAATTTCTACAGAAGCCTTGCCCAATGAAACACTTGATTTTCCTGAGACCGTTGTTCCTGCAGCAACTACAACAGTATAACACTGTGAATAAATTTCACCCACAACCCCAATACAAAAATTATAAGTTCCCGGAGGTAAATTTGTTGGCGTAGAAGTTATTGCCGTAAAATTATAATTTACATTATTTATGGATACTGTGTAATTAAGTGTTTTAACGGCCGTAATTTTAATTTGTCCATTATTTTTACCTGGACATGTTTCACTTAGTGTTTCTACGGCAAAATTATTTGAAGGCAAGGTAAAGCAGCCCAAAGCATCTACCGATGATCCCGCAGTTGTGTTGGGACACTTATCAATATCGTTCATAACACCATCATTGTCATCGTCATTGCCAATTATTGGAACCCCACAAATTTCAAGACTCCAACTATTAATTGTTCCAATATCCTCAGGTCCTGAATCCACCACTTTTAAAATCCAGTTTCCAACAGAAGCTTCATCATAAAAATTTGACAATGTTCCTTCAGGGCTAAAAGTGCCGGTATAAGGAGCCGTTCCAGAACCAAGTGGATTCAAAGCACTATCGTCAAAAACCGTATTTGTGTAATTAGCACCATCATCTTGTCTGCTCGACACTAAAAGTACCGATTTTCCGCTGGGGCTTATCAATGTCAAATCCAAATCTCCTATCCAAGGATGTATAATATTTACGGTTACATTTACATCTCTTATAATTTTGTTGGCAGAAATTGAAATGGTTGAAGAAATGCCTGTAGTGTTATTATCTGGAATACCTTTTGGCGTATCCAAAGAATTGTTTGTGTCACATACATCATTTTCAGAAGTGAATTTATATATGGAGGAAAAAGCGCTCTCTCCACACTCATTTATAGCCTTAACCTTCCAAAAATAGATGGTTTTAGGCTGTAAATTTTGGGGAGAATAATCGCTCACATTCACATCGGCAGATTCCAAGATGATTCCGAAATTGGAATTTTCAGAAATCTGAACAAAATAATTTGTTGCATTTATTTCATCATTCCAATTCAAAATAAACGGTTTTAATACATCCGTTTCATTATTAATGGGAGAAACCAACGTTGGTGCATCTAATGTTGGGCTGTAAACACCTAAATTGATATTTGTTGTTTTTGTTATGGAAGCTGAAGTTCCCTTTATGGAAATGTCATAATTTCCCACAACGGAAATTCCGCTAATGGTAACCTGAACATTTGTGTTGCTGCTTGTTGCCGTGGCCGGATCAAAGACAACCGTTGAACCGGCAGGATTTCCGGTGGCAGAAAAAGTTGTTACTTCATTAAAATTTAAAAAAGCATTATAAGTAAAGTTATAAACCGCATTGTCTGGAATGCACACATTTTTAGCATAAGCCGCAAAATTCATAATAAATTCAGAAGTCTGAATGGTGATGTTTTTGGCGTTTACCGAATAAAAAATATTCCCCACACTTTCAACTTTAATTCGTCCTATTGTTGTTGTTGTCGCATTATTTGGAACAACGATTTCTTGAGATCCATCATTTGGAACATTTGAAGCTAATATGACAGGGAAAGTTAAACCCCCGTCCGCAGAGAAAAGAATATTGACAAAAGCACAACTTACCGGCGCCACATTGCTGTTGGCAACATCCCAGGTTATGGTTTGAGCTGTTCCTGCACCCCAAATTACCTCAGTTGATTGGGAAGTAACCTTAAAGGGGCCGGAACCAGAGTCAACCGTAACTTTCATTTCCTTGCTGGCTGTTTGACCGCCATTAATGCGGTTATCTCTAACGTTTACGCCAAATTTCATGGTTCTGCCAACAGAAGGCAATACTTCCCAGGTATTTGACAAATTTCCAACATTTACGGTTGATTGGTTCGGAAAATAACGCTTTGAAGAAACATCTGGCTTTATTGATCTGAAAGCCGGACCGCCAGTAGCGGTTGAAACCAATGGATAGGTGGCAATTTCGGTATCCAACTGTTCCCACGTATAGGTTAAATTATCGCCGTTACTGTCAGTTGCGTTGGCATTTAAAATAAACGGTGTTGATTTTGGAATGGTGTAATTTGACAGGTCATTTATAACCGGCGCGCTGTTTCCCGTGCTGGAAATAACGGCACAGGTACTGCTTCCGGCTGAAATATTCGTCCACATTTCCCGAATGCTCACCAAATGAAAATAAGAATCTGCCAAATTTTGCACATTATCAGGTGAACAAAGTCCGGAATATGACATAATCGTTGAGCCACTTCCTGGCTCTACGGCTGTTCCGTTGTTTCGGTTGCCACTGCAACCACTTGCCTCACTATTAAAAGTGTGATGCGCGCCATATTGATGCCCCATTTCATGTGAAACATAATCGATGTCGTACGCATCACCAATTGGACTTGAAGACCCTGTGATTCCTCTGGCCTTGTATCCACTGACACAAGGTCCACTTAATTGTGCCAATCCGCCGCCGCCGGTACTAAAAGTGTGCCCAATGTCATAATTTGCAGAACCAATATTAGCGTCAATTACTGTTTGGCTTTCATCTATAAGTTTTGTAGAATCATCATTTGTAAATGGGTCGGCAACTGCATCTAAAAATATAATACTCGTATTGTTTGCCACAAGCACCATTGTTAATGAAACATCTCGTTCAAAAATTCCGTTCACTCTTGTCATCGTATTGACAATTGCCGATAAAACTGCTGCTTTTTTTACGGCTTCTGTTGCTGTGGAACTTATGCCTTGTCTATTTAAATGAAATTGTGAATATTCTCCCGTTGTGGCAACAGCCAGCCTAAAAGTTCTTAGCTTTCCGTCGTTGGCATTATCTTCTTTAGCCGATACGGTTGGTGTACTAGATTTTTGTGACGTGTTTACTTCATCAAATTTACACTCAAACGGCTCAATAGAAGGTAAATTTTTACTTGAATAAACCATATAAGAATCACCATTTTCAGTAGTTGGATCAATGAAAATGTTTCCATCGGAATTTCGCATCACCATCGCATGTATACCTAATGGTGTTACGCTGAACCTAATTACAGATCCCGGATTTTCAATTCCCTTTCCAACATAAGACCTGATATTCGGATATTGCTTTTGAAGATTTTCATCCAATATGGAAGCTTCAAATATTTGGTATTTTTCCAAAACTCCTTTTTCATTCGGAAAACTTAAAACGGTACTCGATATGTCCAAATTTTCTTTTCGTTTTGGTGCATTGCTTAACTTGCTTTTGAGTTGATTTAAATTCAGCTCGTAGCTTTCAAATTTATTTGGGATCGATTTTCTGCTTAATTTTTTTAAAGTGCTTTTTTCAAAACCAGTTTTTTTTGTCCATAATCCATCAGAATTTTGAGCCGAAACAGCAAAAAAGATAAGACACAAAGAAAGTGTTAGAAGTAATTTTTTTTTGTAATGTTTTTTCATATACTGGTTTGATGTTTTGGAAAGCTAATTCACAAATATAGATTGATATTCGATATCGTACAATTTAAATGCCAAATTAATCTCTTTTTAATTAATTAAAGTATTTTTGTAACCCATATAACAAAACCTGTTTTCAAATTGAAAATTTATACCGATTTAACTGACTATACTTCAAAAAATAAAACATTTGTGACTATTGGCACGTTTGATGGCGTGCATCTTGGTCATCAAAAAGTTTTGTTAAATCTTATCAATAGCGCAAAAAAGAACAATGCCAACGCTGTTTTGTTAACTTTTTTCCCGCATCCCAGAATGGTTTTACAGAAAGATTCCCAAATTAAATTGATTAACACCATTGAGGAACGGATTGAATTGTTAAAAAAAACAGGATTGGATGCCTTGGTTATTCACGAATTCACTGAAGATTTTGCCGAAAAAACAGCATTGGATTTTGTAAAAAACGTATTGGTTGACCACCTTAAAATTTCCAATTTAATCATTGGTTACGACCATCGTTTCGGTAAAAACAGGGAAGGTAATTTTGACCAATTAACACAATACGGGAAGATTTTTGGTTTTGAAGTAACTAAAATTTCCCAACACGAAATTGACCATATCACCATCAGTTCAACAAAAATCAGAAAAGCCATTGAACTTGGCAATATTGAAGAAGCAAACCGCTATTTGGGTTATCATTTCATGCTGACCGGCGAAGTGGTGAAAGGTAAAAATTTAGGCGAGAAAATTGGCTATCCGACCGCGAATTTAGCCATTAAAGAAACCTATAAATTATTACCGAAAACAGGATCTTACATTGTAAAGTCTGAACTGGAAAACAAAACTGTTTATGGGATGATGAATATTGGCTATAATCCAACGGTAAAAGGAAAAACCCAAACCATCGAAATTCATTTTTTTAACTTCAACAAAGATTTATACGGTAAAAAAATTCAAATTGATGTGTTGAAATTTTTACGTGACGAACAAAAATTTGATTCGGTTGAAGACCTGAAAAATCAATTGGAGAAAGACAAGAAAAAATCATTGGAAATTATAAACGGCACGCTGTTTGAACTTTAAAAACCTTAAATTACACAAATGAAAAATCTCTTGCCATTGCTGTTTTTAATTATTGTGTCTTGTAAATCTACTTTTGTTGTAAATGAAGCCATTTTGGTGAATACCTTAAATTGTCCCGAAAATGGCGATTGTACCATTGAATTACTGCCAAACACATCATTGGAATTTAAAAAAGATGAATTCGGCAATTTATATCCTGTAATTTCTGAAGGAAATAAAACGATTTTTAAATTTATTTACACAAGAAAACCTGTTCCAAATACCCAAGACAGCAATTACACAGAAATCGTTTTTGCCGAATTGGATTCTGTTATTTCCCCAAAAACATTCACAAATGAAACCCTAAAAGATGCGAAATTGTACTTTGGTCGTTTGTGCTATTGTAAAGGTGAAACGGGCTATTATCCTATCAAAAACGGCAAATTCAACATCTCAAAATCCACCAAAAATTCTTTTAAAATAGACTTCAATTTCAAGATTGATGAGGTGCCGCAAATCATTTCATCCATCAATGAAACAGTTTCTGTAAAATCAAGTAAAACTAATTAACCTCCTTTAACCGTAATTTGTTAAATTTGCCTTTTAATTAAAGGATAAAACCCATGTTACAAGTAGCGTTTATTAGAGAAAACAGGGAAACTGTTTTAAAAGGTCTGGCAAAAAGAAATTTTAAAAATGCCGCTGAAATGGTAGATAAAACCATTTTGGCTGATGAAGAAAGAAGGGCAATTCAAACAGAACTGGACGCTATTTTGGCCGAATCCAATAAACTTTCCAAAGATATTGGCGACTTATTTAAATCGGGTGAAACGCAAAAAGCCGCTATTTTAAAGCAAAAAACCATTCAGTTAAAAGATAAATCAAAAGAATTAACCGAAAATCTTCAGCAAAAAGCAACCGAGTTACAGGAATTGTTATACTTGATTCCAAATATTCCGAATGAAATTGTGCCCGAAGGAACTTGTGCAGAAGACAACCTAAATATTTTTCAGGAAGGCGAAATTCCAAAATTGCACGAAGGCGCGATGCCGCATTGGGAATTGGCAAAAAAATACGACATAATAGATTTTGAACTTGGCAATAAAATAGCCGGAGCAGGTTTTCCCGTTTACAAAGGAAAAGGCGCAAAATTGCAACGCGCTTTGATCAACTATTTTTTGGATAAAAATACCGCTGCCGGTTACGATGAAG
This sequence comes from Lutibacter flavus, assembly GCA_945903795.1. GTDB lineage: Bacteria > Bacteroidota > Bacteroidia > Flavobacteriales > Flavobacteriaceae > Lutibacter > Lutibacter flavus_A. The sequence goes on from CAMDPE010000017.1 coordinate 14,673, forward strand.
TTCAAGTGCCGCATTTGGTGAATGAAGCATCAGGATTTGGAACCGGACAATTGCCAGATAAAGAAGGGCAAATGTATCATGACGCCACCGATAATTTATATTTAATTCCGACCGCAGAAGTTCCCGTTACCAATATTTACAGAGACGTAATTTTAAAAGAAGACGAATTCCCAATTCGAAAAACAGCTTATACGCCTTGTTTCAGAAGAGAAGCCGGTTCTTACGGCGCGCATGTTCGCGGGTTAAACAGATTGCATCAATTTGACAAAGTTGAAATCGTGCGGATTGAACATCCGTCAAATTCTTATGCGGCTTTAGAGTTAATGGTAAATCACGTAAAAGGAATTTTGCAGGAATTAAAATTACCTTACCGGATATTGCGTTTGTGCGGTGGAGATATGGGATTTACCTCAGCATTAACCTATGATTTCGAGGTGTTTTCTACAGCGCAAGACCGTTGGCTGGAAATTAGCTCTGTGTCAAATTTTGAGACATTTCAGGCAAACCGACTGAAACTACGATTTAAAAATAAAGAAGGAAAAACCGAACTGGCGCATACGCTCAACGGAAGCTCATTAGCGTTACCGCGCGTTTTGGCCGGCTTATTGGAAAACTGCCAAACACCCGAGGGAATTAAAATTCCGGATGCATTGGTGCCGTATTGCGGATTTGAATTCATTAATTAGCGCAAACAGTGTACATTAATTTTTTATAATTGTTCATTTCAATAAATGCTTCAAAATAAGCATTCAATTGTCCGTTTTTCATAAAATCCAATGCGCTATTTCTTTTTGTTTCGTAATTTTCTATCAATATGGTCATGGCTTAAAATTTAAATGGTTCTTTCTAAAAAGACTTTTTACGCTTAATTTTGTAACAGTACCACTTAGAAAATTACTTTATTTATTAAAACTTTAACACTTGTTTGGTTATCTTTGAAAATGTAAAAAGCACCTCATGCGCAACACTTTAATGCTATTTTTCTGTTGTTTTTTCCTGCAAATTTATGCGCAGGAACCACAATTGGCGTCACAGTATTTTAGGAATGGAGAATATGAAAAAGCAGCTTCGTTGTACAAAACCTTACAAGAAAAAAATCCGTATAACACCACTTATTTAAATGCTTTGATTGACTGCTATCAACAGCTTGAAAAATTTGAAGAAGTTGATAAAGTTATAGTAAAACAATTAAAAAGCTATCCAAACCAAGATTATTTGTACGTGGAATTGGGTTACAATGAGCAGCTGCAAAACCGTTTGGAATATGCGGTTCCTTATTATGAAAAAGCCTTGCTTTCTATAGACAAAACACCAGAATTTGGCTATATTATCGGAAAAACATTTCAGGACAATTACCTGCTGGATTATGCGCTTTTGGCTTACAAAAAAGCGATGGAAATGAATCCGAATGCCGATTACAACTTTCAGATCGCTTTAATCTACAGTGAAAAAGGGGAAATTGAAAATATGCTCAACACCTATTTGGACCTGATTGAAACGAATGAAAATTACGAATCGATTGCTAAAAGTTATATCGGAAAATTTATAACAGACGATGCCGAAAGTGAACCCAATCTTTTACTGCGGAAACTCCTTTTAAAACGCTCGCAAAACAATCCGAACAACCGCTGGAACGAGTTGCTGAGCTGGCTTTTTATCCAGCAAAAAGAGTATGATAAAGCGCTTATTCAGGAGAAAGCACTCCATAAAAGGAATGCAGGCAATTTAAGCGGCATTATGGCTCTTGGAAAAATCACTTTTGAAAATAACGATTTTGAAGCCACAAAAAACTGCTTCAGCTATGTGTTGGAAAACGCAACAAATTTAGAAACAGAATTGATCGCCAAACTGTATTTGCTAGAAGTGAACATCAAAACAAACGCACTTGTTGGAACTGTTGAAGCACAATTTCAGCAATTGTTTAATCAGTATGGAAAAAATGTGGCCACGCTCAATATCCAAGCCATTTATGCGGAATTTTTAGCCTTCAAAAAAAACGAATCAGAACAAGCAATTTTAGTATTGAAAGAAGCACTGAAATTGCCCGTTAACGAATTTCAAAAAGGCTATATAAAAACAAAATTGGCCGATATTCTGGTGTTTGAAAACAAATTTAGCAGTGCGCTAATTTATTACACACAAGTTCAAAACGATTTAAAAAATCACACCATCGGACAAACGGCGCGGTTTAAAATTGCGCAAACATCCTATTTCAAAGGCGATTTTGAATGGGCGCAATCGCAGCTCAGCGTGTTGAAAAATTCCACCTCGCAACTCATCGCAAATGATGCTTTGGCGTTGAATTTGCTGATTACGGACAATGCCGTGAAAGACAGTTTAAAAATCGCCCTGAAAAAATATGCCGTTGCCGATTTGCTGTCTTTTCAGAATAAAAACAAGGAGGCCATTGATACATTGACCTTGGTCTTGAATCAATACAAAGGCCATCCCATTGAAGACGAGGCACTATTTAAACAGGGACAATTATATGAAAAAATAAATCAGTTTGCCGGTGCGGAAAACAATTACCTGCAAATTATCAACCTGAATAAAGATGATATTTTGGCCGATGACGCCCATTATTATTTAGCCGAATTGTATTTCAACAAATTAAATAATCCCGAAAAAGCCAAAGAATACTATCAAAAAATTATATTTGACTATCCATCGAGCATTTATGTGGTCGATGCCCGGAAGAAATTCAGGAAACTGCGGGGCGATGATGTGAATTAGGGAAAAGGAAATCCTATCCCCAAACCTTTCCAAAGGAAAGGGAGTTTGATTTGAAATTATAAGAATATTTGCAAAAAACTTTTAATATTTAATATTTAACCTTTAATATTTTCAATCTTTTAACCTTTAATATGTATATCTACAACATTACCACCAATATAGATGAATCCGTTCACGACGAATGGCTGCAATGGATGAAAGAAACACACATTCCGGCCATGCTTTCAACCGGAAAATTTATTTACGCCAAAATGAGTCAGGTGATTATTGAGGAAGAAATGGGCGGCACTACCTATTCTGTGCAATATACCACCGACAGTTTAGAAACGTTGCAGGATTATTATAAAGATGATGCCGACAGGTTGCGCAATGAAGCATTGAAGCTTTTTAATGGTAAATTTGTAGCTTTTAGAACCGAATTAAAAGTAATCAGCGAACAATTTAGCATGAGCGTAAAAAACTAACTACTTATGAGTGTCAGAGCAAAGAAACACCTTGGACAACATTTTTTGAAAGACGAGCAAATCGCGCAGCAAATTGCCGACAGCCTAACGGAAAAAGGCTATAAAACCGTCTTGGAAATTGGTCCGGGAATGGGTGTTTTAACCAAGTATATCCTTAAAAAAGACTTGGATGTGCACGTCATTGAAATCGACACAGAATCGGTGGAATATTTAAAAGCAAATTTTTTGAATTTGGCCGACAGAATTATTTCAAAAGACTTTTTAAAAATTAACCTATCCGATTATTTTGGTGAGGAACAAGTGGCCATTATAGGCAATTTTCCCTATAATATTTCAACACAAATAGTTTTCAAAACACTGGAGAACAGGCATCAAATCCCGGAATTTTCGGGAATGTTTCAAAAGGAAGTTGCCAAACGCATTGCGGAAAAAGAAGGGAGTAAAGTGTATGGAATTATGTCCGTTTTAACCCAGGCTTTTTATGATGTGGAGTATTTATTTACCGTTCCGCCAACCGTTTTTAATCCACCGCCAAAAGTAGAATCTGGCGTAATTAGGCTCACCAGAAAAGAAAACTATACCTTACCCGTTAACGAAAAATTGTTCTATACAGTTGTTAAAACAGCTTTTAACCAACGCAGGAAAACCATGCGTAATAGTTTAAAAACGCTTAATTTATCCGATATTTTAAGAGAAGACCCTATCTTTGCCAAGCGCCCGGAACAATTGTCCGTGCAAGAATTTATAAGTCTGACTGCTAAAATAGAGAATGATGTCATTTGAAATTACAAAAGGTTACATCGAAGAAATTCAGGAATTAATTGCTGACGGCAACAATGAGTCGATATTAAGGCAATTGGCAGAGGTGCATTATGCCGATATTGCTGAAATTATCGAAGATTTAACCGTAGAGGAAGGCATCTATCTGATAAAATTACTGGATAGTGATGTCACTTCTGATGTGATTACAGAACTGGATGAAGATACGCGTGAAAAAATCTTGGGCGGACTTTCATCCAAAGAAATTGCAGAAGAAATTTCGGAATTGGACACCGATGATGCGGCCGATATTATTGCAGAACTTACAGACAAGCAGCAGGAAGAAGTAATTTCCCATATCGAAGATGAAGAGCATGCCAAAGACATTCGGGACCTTTTGCGGTATGATGAAAATTCTGCAGGTGGTTTAATGGCAAAAGAATTGGTCAAAGTCAATGAAAATTGGAATGTACTTACATGCGTTAAAGAAATGCGTGCCCAGGCCGAAGAAGTGTCGCGTGTGCATTCCATTTATGTAGTCGATGACCATGACGTTTTAAAAGGAAGATTGTCGCTAAAAGATTTGTTGACAACCTCAACAAGAACAGCCATTAAAGACGTTTTTATCAAAAAAGTTGATTTTGTGCACGTTGATGACAAAGCGGAAGATGTGGCAAGAATTATGCAAAAATACGATTTAGAAGCCATTCCTGTTGTTGATAAAGCAGGCCGTTTGGTGGGAAGAATCACCATTGATGACATTGTTGACGTTATAAAAGAGGAAGCCGAAAGGGATTACCAAATGGCTGCTGGGATTTCGCAGGATGTTGAAGCCGATGATACCATTTGGGAATTGACAAAAGCGCGCTTGCCCTGGTTAATTTTGGCGCTATTCGGTGGATTTGTGAGCGTTTCCATTTTGGGCGGATTTTCAACCGCCATGGTAAAATACAAAGAATTGTTCTTTTTCACGCCGTTAATCGCCGCAATGGCCGGTAACGTTGGCGTACAATCCTCCGCAATTATCCTTCAAGGTTTGGCCAACGACAGTTTAAGAGGTTCCTGGTGGAAAAGACTGATCAAAGAAGTTTCATTAAGTTTGCTAAACGGCCTAGTGCTTGCGGCTCTTTTAATGACAGCCGGCATGTTTTTCCTCGGATTCGACATTAAAGTTGGACTTACCGTTGCCATTTCGTTGGTTTCCGTAATCGTAATCGCCTCCATCATTGGTACTTTTGTGCCCATTATTTTGGACAAAAGAGGCATCGATCCTGCATTGGCAACCGGACCATTTATCACCACAAGCAACGATATTTTTGGAATTTTAATCTATTTTCTGATTGCAAAAGTGATTTTAGGATTTTAATTTATTTGGGCATTCCACTTCGTGTCAGGCTTTTCGCACTCGCTTTATAATTGTTTCCAACAATTAAAAGAGCTCAAACAATCGCTTCAATCCTTAATGCAAGTTGATGTACGATTTACGATTTTTGACGTACGATTTGTCGATGCTTAAATAACTTTGACCAAAACAAAATTGCGAGCGTTGCGGTTAAGTTTTTAACTTATTAACCCAAATCAAAAATAACAGATACCACTAAAACCTAAATTTCTTAAACAAATCCCAAAGCACAACGCCCGCACTTACAGAAATATTCAGCGAATGTTTTGTGCCAAATTGCGGAATTTCAATGCAACAATCCGAAGCAGAAACCACTTTTTGTTGAACGCCTTTTACCTCATTTCCAAAAACCACCGCATATTTCTGGTTTGGCTCAATCGCAAAATCTTGCAGCATCGTGCTGTTTTCAGCTTGTTCAATGGCCAGTATTTTAATTTTTGATGCCTTTAATTTTTCTATCAACGCAAGCGTGTCTTCAGCGTATTCCCAATCCACAGATTCGGTGGCACCCAAGGCAGTTTTATGAATGTCCTTATGCGGCGGTTTTGCCGTGATGCCGCACAAATAAATTTTCTCAATTAAAAAAGCGTCGCTTGTCCTAAAAACCGATCCTATATTGTTCAAGCTTCTGATATTGTCAAGAATTACAATCAACGGAATTTTCTCAGTTTGCTTAAATGCTTCAACATCCAATCGTTCCAATTCACTATTTTTTAGTTTTCTCATTGTTTTTTTTATTTGTTGAAACGTTGAATCTTTCAATTAAAATGTAACTTCGCAAAACTAACGTAAATTCTTAAAAAATTGGCGCCAAAAATCGAGAAAGTATCTCCCTTAATGAAACAATACAATGCCATCAAGACCAAATATCCTGATGCCATGTTGTTATTTAGGGTTGGCGATTTTTATGAAACCTTTGGTGAAGACGCCAAAAAAGCATCTCGCGTTTTGGGAATCGTCTTAACCAAACGCGGCGCCGGCAGTGAATCCGAAACCGCTTTGGCCGGATTTCCGCACCACTCTTTGAATACCTATCTTCCAAAATTGGTAAAAGCAGGAATGCGCGTGGCAATTTGCGACCAGTTGGAAGATCCGAAAATGACGAAAACCATCGTAAAACGCGGTGTTACCGAATTGATTACACCCGGTGTTTCCTTAAACGACGAAGTTTTACAATCAAAAACAAATAATTTTTTAGCAGCGGTACATTTTGGAAAACGACTGCTGGGCATTTCCTTTTTGGATGTTTCCACCGGTGAATTTTTAACCGCACAGGGAAATGTTGAATACATCGACAAACTGCTTCAAAATTTCAGTCCAAGTGAGGTATTAGTCCAAAAACAGCACAAAGCGAAATTCAACGAATTTTTTGGTGAACGCTTTTACACCTTTTATTTAGAAGACTGGATTTTTAAGTCTGAATATGCCAACGAAGCACTGACCAACCACTTTAAAGTGAAAACCCTCAAAGGTTTTGGGATTGAAGAATTGGAAGAAGGCATCATCGCATCTGCCGTGGTTTTGTATTATCTCTCAGAAACACAACACAACAAATTAGAACATATTGCGGTAATCAATCGAATTTCAGAAGAAAATTATGTTTGGATGGACCGATTTACCATCCGCAATTTAGAGTTGTATCATTCCAATTCTCCAAATGCCGTGACGCTTTTGGATGTGATCGACAAAACCATTTCGCCTATGGGCGGCAGGTTGCTTAAACGCTGGCTGGCGCTTCCCCTAAAAGATTTGAATCGCATTAAAAGACGCCACGATATTGTAAAATATTTTATAGACAACGACGATTTTTTTGAGTTGACCACCTATCAAATCAAGCAAATCAGCGATATTGAACGGTTGGTTTCAAAAGTGGCAGTGGGAAAAGTGAATCCGAGAGAAGTTGTGGCACTTAAAAATTCCCTGAACGCCATCATTCCCATAAAAGAAGCTGCCGAAAAAAGCGATAACGAAGCGCTAAAAATAATTGGCGAGCAACTGCAAAGCTGCACCACCATTCGCGAAAAAATTACCAAAACATTAAATGAAGAAGCGCCTGTAAACATTTCAAAAGGAAATGCCATTGCAAGCGGCGTTTCTGCGGAACTGGATGAACTGCGCGCCATTTCAACCTTGGGAAAAGGCTATTTGGACAATATGCAGGCGCGTGAAATTGAACGTACCGGAATTTCTTCCTTAAAAATTTCCTTCAACAATGTTTTTGGCTACTATATTGAAGTTCGAAATACGCATAAAGACAAAGTTCCGGAAGACTGGATTCGAAAACAGACCTTGGTAAGCGCCGAGCGTTACATCACCGAAGAATTAAAAGAGTACGAAACCAAAATATTAGGCGCCGAAGAGAAAATAGGGAAATTGGAAAATGAGCTTTTTGCGGAACTCATCAGTTCTCTGATGGATTCCATTCAACCCATACAGCTTAACGCCCAATTGATTGGCCAAATTGATTGTTTGAGTTCTTTTGCCGAAGTGGCGAAACAAAACAATTATGTGCGTCCGCTTTTGGATGAAAGCACCGATTTGGAAATTAAAAACGGCCGCCATCCGGTAATTGAAAAGCAATTGCCCATTGGCGAAGAATATATTGCTAACGATGTTGTTTTAAACAGAAACCAGCAACAAATCATTATGATTACCGGTCCGAATATGAGCGGTAAATCGGCCATTTTACGCCAAACTGCCTTAATTGTGTTGTTGGCGCAAATGGGCAGTTACGTGCCTGCACAAAACGCCCGAATTGGGGTGGTCGATAAAATATTTACACGTGTTGGCGCCAGCGACAATATTTCTATGGGCGAATCAACGTTTATGGTTGAAATGAATGAAACCGCCAGTATTTTGAACAATATTTCAGAAAGAAGTTTGGTGTTGTTGGATGAAATTGGAAGGGGAACAAGCACGTACGACGGAATTTCAATTGCCTGGGCCATTGCAGAATATTTGCATGAACATCCGTCAAAAGCAAAAACATTGTTTGCCACACATTACCACGAATTAAACGATATGACCAATACTTTTGAGCATATCAAAAACTTCAATGTTTCTGTAAAAGAATTGAAAGACAAAGTAGTTTTTCTGCGGAAATTGGTTCCAGGAGGCAGCGAACACAGTTTCGGTATTTACGTGGCAAAATTAGCCGGAATGCCGTCATCCGTTATTCATCGAGCCACAAAAATGCTGAAGCAACTGGAAAAAAACCATACCAATTCATCCGTAAAAGAAACCTTGAAAACGGCTTCAGAAAACGATATGCAATTAAGCTTTTTTAAGTTGGACGATCCTTTGCTCGAAAACATCAAAGAAGAAATTCTCTCCACCAACATTGACACGCTTACTCCTATTGAAGCGTTGATGAAATTGAATGAAATAAAACGCATGCTCACCAAAAAGTAAAGAAAAAAAACGGAAATTAAATTAATTGATTTTCATGCAGGTGGTTGAAAGCTCGAATGCTTCCGCGATTACAAGTTAATCTACCAATGTTCCGTATTATTTTTGTTTAAAATGGATTTTGTCTTTCTCTTAAATTTTTATAGATCTTTGATTCAAGTTTTATTATAATATATATCCTTCTCATATTTGACAAAGGTTTTAGAATACACCAGGTTCTATGCAGAATATATAGTGCGTTTTGAAGATTGGCTGTTTAAAGATTCATTTTTTAAATTACTAAAAAGCTGTTGATTTTCTTTCAATAACTTTGGTTGGCAATACAATCGTTTTAAATTTAAATTCCTTTCCTTTTTTATGCGCTTTAATTTCTTTTAATAACAATTTTAATGCTTTTTTTCCCATCTCAAAACCAGGCTGATCTATGGTGCTTAAAGATGGCGTAATAACAGAAGCCATAAACCAATTACTAAAACCAATAATAGCAATTTGATCGGGTATTTTAACGCCTACTTCATTAAAATAAGCGACAACCCCAATACCAACAAGATCAGTTATTGCGAAAATCCCATCAACATCCTTGTGTTCAGTGTAAATTTTTTTTGCAAAATTATAACCTTCATCAAAATTTACTTTTTCACAGGTAAATACAATTGATCTATCAAATTTCATATTATAATCTTCCAATGCTTTTTTATAACCTAAAAAGCGATCAATGGAATTTTGTGGATTTAAGGGGCCTCTTATATGGGCAATTTTCTTACAGCCACATTTAATTAAGTGTTCTGTTGCAGCATATCCCGCATCTCTGTCATCAATAATTACTTTTGAGCAGTCTATTAATTTCGAAATTTTATCAAATAAAACCAAAGGGGTGTTATTTTCAATAACTTTTTTTAGATGATCTAAATTAGTTGTGTTATTAGATAAAGACATCAAAATTCCATCAACCCTTTTACTCAATAATAAATCTATTTGTTTTTTTTCAAGTTCCTCAGATTCATTCGACTGTAAAATAATAACCAAATAGCCTTTTTTTTCAGCTTCTTCAATGATGGCATTTACAATATTGGAAAAGAAGTGGTGAACAATCTCAGGGATTATTAGGCCGATAGTTTTTGATTCTTTAGTTCGAAGGTTTACAGCAAAAGAATTTGGCTTATAATTCAGTCTTTCCGCAACTTTTAAAACAGCAGCCTTAGTTTTTGAACTCACATCTGAATAATTTTTTAAGGCTTTTGATACTGTTGCAATTGAAATACCTAACTCTAAGGCAATTTCTTTTAATGTAGCTTCTTTCATCTGTTTAAATTTAATTTTTTAGCAGTGACAGATGCTGTTCACTGATAATCACACCTTTCTGTGTCACATTATATCATGCTCGGTTCATTTTGCAAAATTAAATAAAATTATTTATAAAATCGAAAACGTTTTCGGTAAAATCGAAAACGTTTTCGGTAATAATTTAGAAAACAATAATGTTAAATGCGTATATATTTGAGTTTCAAATTAAATCGAATTAATCAAAAAAACGTTTTAAAACTCAAAGTATGAATAATAGAATACTTGTGTGGTCAATAACAGCAGCTTTAGCAGGATTTTTATTTGGCTTTGATACAGTTGTAATATCAGGGGCCGATAAAAAATTGCAATTATTATGGGGATCATCTGATGCTTTTCATGGAGCAATAGTGATGGCAATGGCGCTTTGGGGAACTGTAGTTGGTGCAATATTTGGAGGAATCCCAACAAATAAATGGGGAAGGAAAAACACCTTGATATTAATAGGTATATTATATACAATCTCAGCTATTGGATCTGGCTTGGCAAATGATCCTTGGACATTTGCAGTATTTAGATTTATTGGAGGCTTGGGTGTTGGTGCGTCAACCATTGCTGCTCCTGCATATATTTCAGAAATTGCTCCGGCCAAAGACCGTGGTCGCCTGGTGGCTTTATACCAATTTAATATAGTATTTGGAATTTTGGTTGCATTTCTATCTAATTATCTTTTAAGCGGCACCAGTGAAAACGATTGGAGATGGATGATGGGTGTTGAAGCTTTTCCGGCATTAATTTATACAATATTAATGTTTAATGTGCCTAAAAGTCCTAGATGGTTAATTTCTAAACTTAGAATTGATGAGGCAAAAAAAGTTTTGGAAATCATTAATCCAGAGTCAGATGTTGAAAAACTAATGTTCGAAATTAAAGAAGAAAATAACAGAGACCTGCCGGGAGAAAATATATTTATGAAAAAATATCGTTTTCCCCTTACCTTGGCATTCTTAATGGCAATGTTTAATCAATTATCAGGGATCAATGCTTTTTTATATTACGCCCCAAGAATATTTCAAGAAGCTGGTTTGGGTGAAAGTACTGCGTTATTAAGCAGTATAGGCATCGGTATTATTAACCTTGTTTTTACACTTTTAGGGGTCTTTCTTATCGATAAACTTGGTCGTAAACAATTGATGCTTATAGGTTCATTTGGCTACATTATTTCATTGTCACTTGTGGCAATGGCTTTTTTCTTGGGATGGACAGGGATGGCGGTTCCAATATTCTTGTTTTTATTTATTGCAGCCCATGCTATTGGCCAAGGTGCGGTAATATGGGTATTCATATCTGAAATCTTTCCAAATCATTTAAGGGCTACCGGTCAATCGTTTGGAAGTACCACACATTGGTTGTTGGCAGCTATCATTCCCGCGCTGATTCCAACCTTGTTTTCAACAATAGGTGCAGGTGTGGTTTTTATGTTTTTTGCAATAATGATGGTGTTTCAATTGGTCTTTGTAATTTTTATGATGCCTGAAACCAAAGGCGTTCCATTAGAAGAGTTAAGTAAAATATTAATCAAAAAAACATAAAATAATGAAAAAATTTACTTTTGTATTGTTAGTGTTAATTGCATTTATTGGATGTAAACAAACACCTAATAACGAACAAAATACTTCACAGAATGTCGATAATGTTTATTCTGAAGAAGAACTTTATAGACCTGAATTTCATTTTACTCCTAAAAAAGCTTGGATGAATGATCCAAATGGTATGTTTTTTTACAATGGGTACTACCATTTATATTTTCAACACTATCCTGATGGTAATGTATGGGGACCTATGCATTGGGGGCACGCAATTAGTACCGATATGGTTACATGGACAGAAAAACCAATTGCACTGTTTCCAGATGAGAAAGGGTATATTTTTTCAGGTAGTTCGGTGGTAGATGCCGATAATACTTCAGTTTTTGG